>DFIA01000086.1 GCA_002372015.1 Bacteroidales bacterium UBA3709
CCTTCTTCATTTCTCCACCATACCAGGTGTTTAGAATTATTTGCATCTTTTCTGTAATGTTAAAAACAACAGCAGTTTCTGAATTAAGACCCAACTCTTTGTAATTATCTACTTTTGCTTTTGATGCTGTAAGTACTACAAAGTCTGGCTCTCCAAAATTAGCCAATTCTTCCTCCGTAGGACGGATGAACATATTGCGTACAAAGTGGGCTTGCCAAGCCACTTCCATTATAAATCTTACTTTTATTCGGGTATTGGCATTTGCACCGCAAAAACCATCTACAACATAAAGTTTCTTATTGCTTAGTTCGGTACGGGCTAAACCTTTTAAAACTTCCCAAGTAGCTTGGCTGCAAGGTTTGTTATCGTTTTTGTATTCGTCTGAAGTCCACCATATAGTGTTACGGCTTTTATCGTCCATTACCCAAAATTTGTCTTTAGGGCTTCTGCCGGTATAAACACCGGTCATAACATTCACTGCGCCAAGTTCTGTAAGTTGCCCCTTGTCGTAGCCTGTAAGTTCGGGCTTCATCTCTTCTTTAAACAGAAGTTCATAAGAAGGGTTGTAGATAATTTCTTTCACGCCAGTAATTCCATACTTGCTGAGATCGATCTGTGCCATAAAATGATATTTAAAATTTAAAAACTTATACGCAAATATAAATAAAATTATTGCTATATTTAGGCTTTGAAACTAAAATCTGTTAACTATGGAACTTTGGCAAATCTGGCTTATCATAGCGTTGCTGTTTTTTATTCTGGAAATATTTACAAGTGGCATTGCTGTTATTTGCTTCTCTTTTGGAGCACTGGCGGCGTGTGTAGGAGCTCTTTTTAATCTTAACCTAACTTGGCAGGTAATAATATTTGCCTTGGTTACATTATTATCTTTTGTGTGTATCAGGCCATTGCTCATGAAGTTGTTTTACAAGAAAGGTAAAGATGAGGTAAAAACAAATGTAGATGCATTGATTGGCAGAAAAGGTATCGTTTCTGAATCTATAAATCCGGTAACGGGGCAGGGCAGGGTTAAGGTAGATGGAGACGATTGGAAAGCTGTCTCTTATAACGATGAGCCTATAGAACTTGGTGCAAGGGTAGAAATAGTGAAATTAGAAAGTGTAATAGTTACTGTTAAAAAAATTGATTGATATGGAAACTGGTGTTATTATTCTTATTGCGGTCATAGCGATTGTAGTGCTGATAGTACTGTCTGGCATAAAAGTTATTCAACAATCCGAAACTAAAATTGTAGAAAGGCTCGGAAAGTTTCATGCTACGCTACCTTCTGGAGTAAATATTATCTGGCCAATAATAGACAAGCCGAGAAAGGTATATATAAGAAAGGTTGTGGAAGGATATGATGGTGCGTCGCACGTAATAATGCGCCAGAGCGATAAGATAGATCTTAGAGAGCAGGTATTTGACTTCCCTAAACAGAGTGTTATAACAAAAGACAATGTTACAACCACAATAAACGCCCTTTTGTACTTCCAGATTACAGACCCTGTTAAGGCTGTTTATGAAATAGACAATCTTCCATACGCTATAGAAAAACTAACTCAGACTACTTTGCGTAATGTTATCGGCGAACTGGAATTAGACCAGACGCTTACTTCAAGAGATACCATTAACTCAAAGTTACGTGCAGTGTTAGACGAAGCTTCAAATAAGTGGGGCGTAAAAGTGAACAGAGTGGAACTTCAAGACATTACTCCTCCTAATAGTGTACGCGATGCCATGGAGCAGCAAATGCAGGCAGAACGAGAAAGGCGTGCAAAGGTGTTGAAGGCTTCTGGAGATAAGGAGAAAGCTATTCTGGAATCTGAGGGCTTGAAAGAAGCTCAGATTAACCGGGCCGAAGCCGAGAAACAGACAAAGATTCTACAGGCTCAGGGTATAGCAGAAGCAAAGGTTTTGCAGGCTAAGGCAGAGGCAGAAGCTATTGAAAGAATAGCTGCTGCAGTAAAGGAGAGCAATATGTCTCCAGCTAACTATATGCTTGCAGATAAGTATATTGCAACACTCAAAGAAATGGTGTCGGGAAAAGATAACAAAACCGTATATCTGCCTTACGATGCTTCTTCTTTACTTGGTTCTATAGGAACTATCAAAGAAATGTTCAATAAGTAATTAGTTTTTGCTGCTATATATTGCCGGGCAGATGAAATAATTACTGATTTTCTTTGCCTTAATTTATCGTGTGTTAGGGGGCTGTAATGCAGTTTATGCCCAAAAGACAACATTCAGGCCTTTTTATAGAGAATGAACAGTAGGTTTAGCAATATACGGCTTATTGCCTTTGATGCAGACGATACGCTTTGGGAAAATCAATCGCTATTTGACAATGCAGTAGAGGAGTATTGCCTTTTGCTGTCGGACTATGGCTCTAAAGAGCTAATGTATAAAGCTTTGTATGAAACAGAGTGTAAAAACATGTCTTCTCTTGGCTATGGTACCAAAGCTTTTGTTATTTCTTTAGTAGAAAATATTATAAAAGTGAGTGGCGGAAAGGCATCTAATGAACTTATACAAAAGGCTATATCTATTGGCCGAAAGGTTTTGGAAAATCCTGCCATACCATTGGAAGGAGTGGTGGAAACACTGGCAAGGCTCAGTAGCAACGCAAACTGTAGGATGGTGGTTTTTACCAAAGGCGATCCGCTGGAGCAAGAACTTAAAATAGAGCGTTCCGGCCTTGCTAAATTCTTCAACGACACTGAGGTTGTATCAGATAAAACTCCTTTGGAATATATGCGTTTGTGCAACCATAACCATATAGAACCAAGAGATTTGTTAATGGTAGGTAATTCATTTAAATCTGATATAGATCCGGTATTGACAATAGGAGGATATGCTGCTCTGGTTCCTTGTGAAAGACTTTGGGAACATGAACGAGTAGGTGAGTATGAGCATGATAATTTAATAAGACTTGAACGATTTACCGATTTGTTAACTCTATTCTGAAATGGGGAAAATAGAAAAATACGAAACTATAATTACAGAGCTTGGAGCACTTATAAAAGATGTGGATAACAACACAGGTGTACTTGCCAATACAGCGGCTCTTATTCACGAACGAATGGGCTTTTTCTGGACAGGTTTTTATTTGGTAAAAGACAAAACGCTCCAGCTTGGTCCTTTTCAGGGGCCTGTTGCCTGTTTTCAAATAGGATATGGGAAGGGAGTGTGCGGTGCTGCGTGGCAGCAGGAGAAAACACTGGTGGTAAAAGATGTAGAAGAGTTTCCTGGCCATATAGCATGTAGCAGTTTATCTAAAAGCGAGATAGTAGTACCTGTGTTTAAGCATGACAGGATAATTGGCGTGTTGGATATAGATAGCAAAGAGATAGGGACTTTTGATGAAGTGGATGCTCATTATTTAGAGAGAGCAATGAAGATTTTATCGGATAGTCTGCGATAGCGGTGTGCAGAATATGTGCAGAATATTTGTATATTTGTGTAGCAACATAAGTTATAACTAACTCAATAAATACTATTATGAAAAAGTACGAATGCGAACCATGTGGTTACATTTACGACCCTGCAGAGGGTGATCCAGACGGAGGAATTGCTCCGGGAACAGCTTTTGAAGACATCCCAGAAGATTGGGTTTGCCCTCTATGCGGAGCAGGAAAGAGCGATTTTAAAGCTATTTAATTAAACTTATTGTAATTAAGGGGATTCCAAATGTTTTTTGGCATCCCTTTTTTTGTATAGAGTTAGCGGCAAATGGAATTTGCTACTGTGTATGCGGTGGTCCAAGCCGCCTGTAGGTTAAAACCTCCGGTGATGGCATCGATATCTAAGACTTCACCTGCAAAATACATATCGGGGTACTTTTTGCATCGCAGGGTGTTGCTTTCAATTTCTTTAAGGCTAACTCCACCGCAAGTTACAAATTCATCCTTAAAGCGTCCTTTAGCGGTCATCTGATATATGTCTGAGGTGAGGACCATTGATAGTCTGTTTATCTGCCGGGTGCCAATTTCGCTGCACCAGATGTCTTCTCGAATATCGGCTCTTGCTATTATATGTGCCCAAAGCCTCGATGTGAGGGTGGGTAAACCGATAGAGGAAAGCTTCTTTGATTTGTTTGCAATAATTTCTCTGTGAATAATTTCTCGGGCTTCTTCCTGATTTTTTGCAAGCCAGTTGATACTTATTTGGGCAGTGTAATTAGCATTGTCCAAAAACCTTGCGGCATAGGAAGAAAGTTTTAGAGTAGCCGGACCGCTTATGCCCCAATCGGTGAGCAATAATATGCCGCTGCTTCTGAATTTTGTAGTAGGAATACTTAGGGCTACATGGCCTACTACCGTACCACTCAAAGAATTGAGCGATGGGTTATCTAATTCAAAGGTAAATAGGGATGGGCAGGGCTTCTCTATAGCAATACCGAGCTGCTCCAAAAAGGCGTAACCGCCTTCTGTTTTTTTGCCGCCTGTAGTTATAACCTTGATGTCTTCAGATAGTTGTCTAATATCTTCTATCTTGCGGTTTAAAACTATGTTCACTTCATATTCTTTGAGGAGTTGCTGCAGAGTATCTACTATTTCCATAGCATCTTGAGACATAGGAAATATGCAACCGTCTGCCTGTGCCATCAACTTTACTCCGTGATTTTCAAACCACTTTATGGTATCGTAGGGCGAAAATTCGTTAAAAAGCCTTTTGATGATTCTATAACCTCTTGGATAGAAGCTTTCTATATTTGTAATTTGGGCCACAGAATCTGAATTGAAATTGTTTGTAAGATTACATCTCCCTCCACCGGTTATGGCTAATTTACTCATCAGCCTGCTTTTTGCCTCATAAACAGAAACCCTGTATTGCGGCATTAACTCTTTTAGCATTACGGCACAGAAACAGCCGGCTGCTCCACCTCCTATTATAGCAATGCTTTTATTCATAGCTTCTTGGCCATATTGTAATTTCTACAAGTTCCGGACGATTAAAAAAGCGTGGAATGGAAAGAATGGATCTGTACAAACCACGACTAACAACAACTATTTGATTTTCTTTCTTGTATATACCACCGGTATATTTACATTCTTCTGGATGATCTGTAGCAAACAGACCTTCTTTAATATATGGCAGCCGCCAAAGTCCTCCGTGATAGTGTCCTACGCAAGACAAATCGAAGCCGGCTTTCAGATATGTAGGAATCATTTCGGGCCTGTGCGAGAGAAATATGGAAAAATTATTAAAATTACATTTTGTGGCAGCGTGGTCTATATATCTTTCGAAATTTATATTGTTGCCAAGTTCTGTTAGATCCGGCATACCGCTTATGCAAATAGAATCGTTGCCTATGCATATTGTTTCTGTTTGTCCCTCCAAAATAGTTATAGACGAAGAACGAATATCTTTTTTGATAGAATCTAATACGCCAGACATAACTTCGTGATTTCCGGTTACATAAAAGCATCTGTACCGAGGTCCGATATTATGCAGAAAGTCTGATGTTCGCTTATTTGATGTTCTGTTATCGTAAATATCTCCGGCCAGAAGGATTATATCAGGCTTAAATAAGTCTATTTTATTTACCAGTCTTTGTTCACCCTTGCCATAATTGCAGGAGTGAAGATCTGCTAACAAAACTATTTTTACCGGCCCGGAAATTTTTTCCGAAAATATACTGTATCTGGTTATTTGCATTCTGCAATCCAATCCTATTGCTATGAATACAAATAACAGAATCAAAAATACTTTTATAATATGCCTTAGTATGTTCATTCTATCTAAGAGCATTTTTTGTGTAGTGCTTGCCTGTTATGAGTATAAACATGGCAACCCCAAACACATGGAATATAACAGAAGACCAGAAGGCTATGCCATAACCAAAACTTTCTGCAAGAACACCTCCGAGAAGAATACCTATTCCCATGCCTAAATCCCAAGAAGTTAGTAAAGTAGAGTTGGCTGTTGCCCTCTGATTGTTCTCTGCAAGGTTGATAATCATATTCTGAAAAGCAGGCCACAGATGCCCGTTGCCAAGGCCGATCAGAATGGCAGAGCCATAGTAGCCTATAGCCGATGGCCATGCTATAAAAATAGCGTAGCCTATGGTAGAAATCAAAATACCTCTTACAGAGATACTAACAAGCTTTCCGCTTCTTAAAGCTTTTGTGCATTGGATTCTAGAAAACATGAGACCTATGGCAAGGAGCATAAAGTAGGTTCCTGTTCCTGAGGTAATGCCCAGCATTTCTTTACCATATATAGCCAGATAACTGCTGAGTACTCCATAGCAATAGCCAAACATCATAAGGTTTGTGGCAATAGCCCAACCTTTCAGTAGAAAGAATCTGTCTAAAGAGAGTTTGCGCTTATCGGGAATGATTTCTTTTTTAGGAGCTTCTATACTACCTGCTGCCCATAGTGCCAAACCGGCTACAATAAAAGCCAGCCAGAATAAAAGCTGGAAATTGTTGGTGTATTTATAAATGAGAATACCTATAGTTGGAGCAAAAGCACTTCCTAAATTATTGCTTAGTCCGTACAGACCAATGCCTTCTGTTCTTCTGGATGATGGCAGCACATCTATGGCCATTGTGCTGTTTGCAACGGTAGCTGCGCCAAACGGAGCTCCGTGAAGAGTTCTTACTATGGCAAATAGCAGTAGCGAACTTGCCACAAGATAGCTGCCAAACATAAGAAAGTTGGCTAAGATACAAATAACCAGCACTTTTTTACGATTAAAGGTATCTGCTATGTAGCCGGAAAATGGTCTGGCTGCCAGGGCCAACAGAATATAACCACTTAAAACAAAGCCTATAGTATCTTTTGTAGAATGAAATGTTTCGCTCAAATACAGAGGGAGAAGTGGGGTAATCAGATAAAATGCAAAGAAAAGGCAGAAGTTTACCGCCATTACCTTTGTGTAATTTCTGTTCCATAATTTTTCTTTCTTCTCCATAGCGGGAGCAAATTTATGAATAAAAGCTGATTCTGAAATCGGGTGCGAATTTGTTATCAGAAAGCAGTTGGTTATGTTACTACATATCTGCTATAAAAGAAAGAACATGGCTACTCCAATCATACTCAAAGATACCCCCACAAGCTCTCTTGACCTTATCTTTTGTTTGTATATCATGCTATAAGGAAGAATGATAAGTACGGGAGTAAGGGCCATAAGAGTAGAGGCTATGCCAGCATTTGCATATTGCACAGCCATCAGCGAAAGAGAAACTCCGAGAAAAGGACCAAAGAATGTTGTAAGCAAGGCGTAGCCAACACCTTTCTTGTCTTTTCTGGCCTCATACAGCTTATGTATGCTTTTGTTTACAGACATGATTACAATAAAGCCGGCAGCTCCAACTATGGCACGTATCATGGTAGAGGCAAATGGCATCATCAAATCCATCATTTTGGGAGCATCGGCAGGAATGCAGAGCTGGTAGTGTAACATACCTATCTTACTGAGAACCAGTCCTACACCTTGGCCAACGCCAGCACCTAATCCCAGCAGCACTCCTTTTATCGGCACCGAAAACTTTATCCCATGGGATGTATGATTATCCTCGTCTTTTTTTCGGCTCAGTATAGACAGGGCTATTCCGCTGAGAGTTACCGCCATTGCTAACCAAGATTTGCCCTGCATTTTTTCCCCTAAAAGAATCCAGCTGGCTATAGCAGCGGATGGGGGTGCCAAAGTCATGAATAATTGCCCAACCCTCGCTCCCATAACAAGATATGAGTTGAATAGACAAAAATCGCCGAAGGTATAGCCCACTATTGCAGAAAGAGCCAACCAAAACCACGCCCGTCCATTTGCATAGGCCGGATATGGAACCCCAATAGTAAACAAAAGTATTATGGCAATAAGCAGAGTAGCTACCGTAAGTCGTATGATATTTACAGTCATAGCTCCCAGACGATGGCTCGCCACATCGGCGAAGAGAGCGGTGGCTGTCCACAGAAGGGCTACAAATAGAGACAATATTTCACCTATGTATGGCATATTACAAACAGCGGAGCTTTGCCGGGCAAATGTAGCAAAAGATAAATAATTTTTAACTTTGGCAAAACTATATATTATTAAGAGAGGAAACTAAATATGAAAAACAAAAGACTGTTACTAACAATACTTACCCTGTTTACAGCTACCATACTTTGCGCCCAGAAGGCACAACCATCGATAGTGCATCCAAAACCAGGGGCGTTGTTTTCTTCTGATAAAATAAAGGTAACCTTTAAAACAAGAAAGCAACATTATAATTTTAGAGATACTGCAACTCTCGATACAGATATACATTCTCCTAAATCTGTTAATATACATCCTTCAGGAGCAAAATATTATGTAAACTCGTTAGAAGGAGGAAAAACGGTGGTATATGATTTTGCTACAAATAAGAAACTGAAAGTTATAGACCATACGTTTAGTGTGCAGCACAGCAACTTATGGGCACCTGAGAGCGGACTGTTCCATTTCAGACACGAGTATAAGACACCGAATTCATTTATGGGAAAACCGGTGGAAAGCACATTTTCTCACCACGGAAGGTATCTTTGGATTCCTTATTACAGAAGAAGTTACGATATAAACGCCCAAGAACCGTCTGCCATGGCAGTTATAGACACGCAGAAAGACAGCATTATAAGGCTGTTTGAAACCGGGCCGCTTCCAAAAATGGTTGCCACTTCTTTTGACGGTAAACTTCTGGCAGTTACGCATTGGGGCGATAATACCATAGGACTAATGGATATATCTTCTGCAAATCCTGAAAAATGGAAGTATATCTCTTGCCTTGTTGTAGATTATAAACTCAATCTTAATTTCAGCCAGACACAAAAGGTAGATAGAGATGCAAACAGCGGATATTGTCTTAGAGGTACAACATTTACAGAAGATGGTAAATACCTGTTGGTAGGTTGTATGGGTGGCGGTGGTGGAATAGCCGTTATAGATCTTGAACAAAAGAAATATTTAGGAAGGGTGATGGGTATGATGCCAAACATTAGGCATCTGCTTATAAAAGACAACGTACTCTTTATGAGTATAAATAATAAGGGTTATATTCAGCGAATGTCTTTAGATACATTTTATGCTAAAATACGTACCTTAGACGGAGATAAGGTAAAGAGCGTAATTGTAGATGGCTGGCAATCGTGCAAAGTGCCGGCAGGTGCCAGAACAATAAATATATCGCCTAAAGGAGACTATATTTTTGTAGCTTGCAATTCAGGTAGTTGCTTGGCTATTGTAGATGTAGCGTCTATGAAACTCTTAGGCACTGTACCTGCCGACTCCTATCCTGTAGGCTTAGATATTTCTGCAAACGGCAAATATCTTTTTACTACCTCGCAGGGTAGGCGCAATGGAGGAGGAAACGCAGTAGATATATTTGAGGTAGAGTACAAATGATTATGAAAAAACTGTTATACATATTGTTAGGCTTATTGTTTCCGCTGGCGGCATTAGCTCAGAATCAGATACAACATGATAGCTTGTATGTAAGTTCTTCTGAGCTGTCTGAAAAAATTATAGAAGAGGCCTATCGCCACCTTGGAGTGAGATATAAGTATGGAGCCAATGGTCCTAAGAGTTTCGATTGTACGGGTTTTACATGTTATGTCTATAACAAATTCGGCTATAAACTTTCTCGTTCCTCAAAAGATCAGGCCAAAGACGGCAGGCCGGTTGAAGGTAGTTTCAGCAATTTACAAAAGGGAGATATATTGATCTTCGGTTCTAGAAAAAACAAGAAAGTGATTGGACATGCAGGTATATTTATAGAGCTGGTAGATAGCACTGCTCGCGATTTCAGATTTATACATGCCTCCACCAAAAGAGGTATAACAATATCAACTCTCAGCGAAACATACTATTCAGACCGCTTTTTGGGAGCCAGAAGAATTCTGCCGGATATTATACCGGGCAATCATTTGCCAGCGCCTCAATCAAACGACAGCAGCTATTTTATCCACGATACGATATATATAGAGGCAGCAACTTCGGATAAGCAAATAGTGCTGACAGAAAACGGCAGATGGTTTTATAAAGACCAGAATGGGAGGATTATACAGCCCGATTCTTCTGTTAATATAATACTCAGAGGAAATGGTATGTGGAACATACTTAGCGAGCAAGGAAAGAAGATTCCTCAGCTAACCCAAAGTAATCAACCTGTAGTAGATAAGTATCCTGCTACAAAGCCAAAAGAACAGAAAGATGCTCAATACCATACAATAAAAGCCGGCGACACTCTCTATGGTATAGCCAGAAAGTATGCTACAACAATAGATAAACTATGCAGCTTAAACGGGATAACCAAAAAGACCGTCTTGAAAGCCGGCAGAAAGCTACGGGTAAAGTAGGATGAAATGTTATGAAAAACTATTTATGCTTGTTGTGAGTTCTGAAAAAATTCTTTAAAGCTATGTGCATCCCATGGTCGTGAATAGCGCGACATAAAGACTCCTCTATTTTTTCGGCCTGTTTGCCGGTATCTATATAATGTTTGTATATCAGGGCATCTGTGCAAGAATCTTTTGTGCTTTCAATCTCAGGATCAAAGCCCTGATACAAGTCTTCGGCTGTATAGAGTTCTTGCTTTGATAAGTTGTACGGTATTAATGATGCATAGTTGCGGATATGCTTTATATTCTCTAAATCATTTACATTCATAGTGCAAATATATGAAAAGCGTATTTAGTCTCAATATATTGATAGATAAGGAACAAAAATAACTAAAAGTGAAATAGACTTTTATAAATAAGCAAAGGCAATGTTGGTTTTCTGCAACATTGCCTGCAAGTCTTTGAGATAGGGGCAGAAATGATTAGAAAGGTTTGATTTCAAACCCATCTCCAGAGCCAATATGGAAGCTGTTGCCCTTGAGTTGATCCTCATACTTGAAGTACGGGAGATTTTTGAATGTATCGCGAGCAATTTCCTGAGCTCTTTCTACCTCTCTGTCTTCCGGCATCCTCCAGCGCCCCAGCTTTAATGAAGGTTCGCGTTTGATTGCCTCTAAGAGGGATATATCAGTCATTATCTCGTTTTTGAAAGCATCCGCCATAAGGTCTATGATGTTGGGATTGCTCTGAACGTAAGCCTTGGAGAGCCCGCATACATTTGATGTTGAAATAAGTTTGTAACGCAGGAACTCGTCTGCTAAAATATCGTCAAAACTTAGCCCTACAGACTTTTTGATTATCTCCATAGTACGTCTTGCCTGCAGCTTGGCTATAGCCATATTTGAAGCATTGCCTATAAATGCCGGTTTAGGACAGTTTCCGGTGGCAATCATCTCCATTATACCCTCCTTACCTTTAGGCCCCCTATAAATCATAATGTGGAGACCAAGATTGTTGACATATTTTTCTGGCTGGAGAAGGCGAGGTGGAGTGGCTGCAATGTCTTCTGCCAAACAATCCTGCAGATAATGAGCATCAGCTTCGCAAACAGAGTTGTTCCAAGCTTCAATGTTCTTCCGTATTGGGTAGGTGAGTCCTTTATAGAGGAAGTCCATACCCGTATAAGTTATATTGAGTATTCCTATGGCATCTTCAGAACTGAGTTTCCAAAGAAGGTTTTCTTTTTCCACCTCCAAAAGAAATTCTGTAATATCCGAATGCTTTTCACCAATTTCAAAAAGTTTCCGATAGACTGCAAGGCCTCGCTCCCTTATAGGGAGATTCTTGATGTAGTTATAAGCCGTCCTGAATGGTTCCAACCACTTTTCAGGAGTTACTGTGGGCTTGCCTGAGGCAGAAGAAGCCTGGCTTTGAGTCTGGGTGCCCATTGTAATCTTTGAGGAAAGATCCATGTATTTTGCCATCAGCCCAGAATCCTGGAATTTGGTAAAAAATGTAACAGCATCATTTTGGGTTTCAGCAAAAGACAATAGCTCTTTCTTGTAATCTTCAATTTCTTGCTTTATAGACTCATCACTTGTATTCATGCTTTCCAGACCGTCTATATAGCCCTGAATCATCATCTGTATTGTAGCGTCCATATCACTTGATTTCTATAAATTTATACTTGCCGTCCTCAGATTCTGGAGAGAGTCTGACACAAGGTGGCATAACTTCCTGGCTGTACCATTGCCTGCATTCATCTTCCAGCGTGTTGCGCTTTTCCCATAGCTCTTCAATTTCATTCTGGTAAGATTCAATGTTCCACTGTATCTTCTCTAAACGGCCGGTAGTGGAGGCTTTTATTACAGTATCGGTAAATTCCTTGTAAATATCATCATTGCAGTCAATAAGAGCCCTAAACTTAGGCAGAGCTGCTAAGGTGGCAAAATCCGAACTCGGTTTTGAAAGCATTTTTAGGTCATCAACAATGGCGGCTACAGTTTTTTCAGGATCGCTTTTTGTGTCGTTGTACTCAATGAAATCTGAAAACAGCCGGTGGAATCCTTCTATGGTTCTGATCCACTTGTCTTTCTTGGCTTGGATGTCGTCCCACATTCCGGTGTGAGTGAATGTATAATAAGGGTCTGCCTTAATTTTCTGGAGTACATCGTTGCAAAACTCTGCAACGTCTGTCCATCCCCTTTCTTCTGCCGCCAGCTTGCTTGCAAACACACGATCCATAGCCACTGCAGCTGCACCTGCGGTGTATAATCCGTTTTCCTTTGACTTTGCTTCAGCTTCCTCGTTTGAGGAACAAGACTCAAGAAGGTCTAACCATTTTTTGTAGTATTCTGCCTGATAGGGAGTTCTGGGGCAGTTTGCAAATCTGTGGACATAGAGCCCGTAGAGTTCTTTTGAAGTTTTTATTCCGCTCATTCTATTTTATTTATATTTTATTCTGTTTCAATTCTATTCTATCCGTTTCTTTCTTGTTTTTTCTATTAAGCTCTGGTCTGTATCCGCTAAGATAGCAAAAAAATCTAATCTTGAGAAGTTTTTCATGAGTTTGAAGTTGAATGATTATTATTAACTTTGGAGTAAAGTTAATCTAAGGAATAGGTGCATAAAATTTTAACAGAAATGAAATCAATAAAACAGATTATTGTTGCGCTTGTGATAACAATGATGGTACCAGTGTGTTGCTGGTCTCAAGAGAGTAATGTGTCTGCAATAGATGCGATAATGACTCGTACCAGTGTTCGTAGTTTTACCGGCGAACCGGTATCGAGAGAACATTTGGAAACGATATTGAAAGCTGGTATGGCAGCACCTACTGCAATGAACATTCAGCCTTGGCGTTTTGTGGTTGTTACAGACAAGGAAAATATTGCTAAAGTATTCGGTTCCAAAAGCAAGATGTTCACCACAGCGGGAGCTGTAATAGTGGTATGCGGCCAGACTACAGTCAAGAGAAAGCCATTTGGTCAGCCAGATGCTCCCGAAACAGAACAGCCAAATATCTTCTGGTACGAAGACTGCTCTGCGGCTACACAGAATATACTGCTTGCTGTGCATGCTTTAGGTCTTGGAGCTGTATGGACGGCTGGCTATCCTTCAGAGCAACGAGTAGCACCAATTGCAGAAGCACTCGGAATACCGGAGAACGTAAAGATTCTTTGCGTAATTCCTATAGGTGTACCTGCAGAGAATCCTACCCCTAAAGATAAGTGGAAACCAGAAAATATTCATTGGGAACAATGGTAAATAACACTATAAGATTAATACTTATTACCGTAGCGTTGTTTTCTGCCTCAAAGGCATTCGCACAGGAAAACCTGATAGCGGGTGCACAGAATACTGAGGTGAAGAAGAGTTTTACAATTGTTAAGGAGAACCCCATTACCAGCATCAAGAACCAACACCGCAGCGGAACCTGTTGGGCTTATGCTACTTTAGGTTACTTTGAGAGCGAGATCCTCAGAAAAACCGGCAAGACTTACGATCTGTGTGAGATGTTTGTGGTTAATAAAGACTATATGGATTGTGCAACTCATTATGTTCGTATGCACGGCTATAGCCAGATTTCTGAGGGCGGTTCGTGTGAGGATGTATTGGAAGTAATCAGAAACTACGGTATTTGTCCAGAAGATGCAATGCCTGCACCTGGCTCTCTAACAGGAGATTCCTTAGCCAATTTTAAGGTTTTCTTTCCTGAATTAGAGAAAAAAGTAGCCGCTATTGTGAAATCAGGGGCAAAGGAGCCCATCCATGGATGGAAAGACACTGTTCAGACATTGATAGAGAAGTATATTGGAGCCTGCCCTGAGTCTTTTGTCTATGAGGGCACAACCTATACCCCAAAATCGTTTGCCGAGAGCCTTGGTCTTGATTTAGATAATTATGTAAGCCTTACCAGCTATACGCATCATCCTTTTAATAAGTGGTTTGTAATAGAATCTCCATACAAGTGGAGGTTAGAACCAAGTTATAATATCCCTATTGAGAAGCTTATGGCAGTATTGGATGAAGCTATAGACGCTGGCTATACCGTTGCTTGGGGAGGTGATGTCTCAGGAGATTTTAATCGCAGAGGATTAGCTATGCTTCCAGAAGAGGTAAAACCTACTCAGACACTTAGGCAAGAGCAATGGGATGATTGGCGCTTTACCTATGACCACGTTATGCTTATTTACGGCAAGGCTGTGGACGAAAGTGGCAAGCCATACTATCTGGTTAAGAACTCATGGGGTAAGAGCGGATATTACAACGGTACCTGGTATATGTCTCGCAATTACATAGCTTTGAATACTACTTACATTTTCCTTAATAAAAATGCCCTGCCAAAGAATCTCAGGCAAGAAATCAAGCGATGAAAAAGAATACAATGAATAATTTATAATGTAGTCGTAAGCATGTTTAAAGTTTTGCCAACCAGTATTATAATATCGTTTTTTGTTATAGCCATGCTATCTTGTGGTAAATCTTCGGATATTATACCAACCACTCCCGATGATGATACACCACTCCAAGACAATATAGTTATGCCTACTCACATAAAAGTAACCGTTTCTGGCAATACATTACCTATTAAAATTGTAGATAATAGTGCAACAAGAAGTATAGTTGAGGTACTCAAAAAATCTTCTATCACTTTTACCGCACAAGATTATGGTGATTTTGAAAAAGTAGGCCCCCTTGGGCGTTCTTTTCCTACAAACAATGAGCAAATGACAACACAGCCTGGAGATGTTGTGCTGTATTCTGGAAATCAAGTAGTTCTGTTTTATGGCAGCAATACATGGAACTATACCCGCATAGGAAAGATAGAATATTCCACGATAGAAGCATTGAAAAGCTTCTTAAAAGCAGGCGAAGGGAGCATTACAATAACATTATCGCTGCAATAGGTAACAGAGACATTCACTTACAAAAACTTGGTTTGCATACGCCTTAGATGATAGGGTGTAATAGTGTAAATGCGATAATTATTCAGGGAATATTGATAACACATATTGCGCAATATCTGCAGACCTTTGTGTTATCAAAAAAACAGTAAGATTATGGCAAAGATACTTATCGCATTTTATTCTCGTAGAGGAGAAAACTGGGTGGGCGGTAGCATTCGCAACCTAAGCAAAGGCAATAACGAAATTATCGTTGAAAAAATAAAGGCTCTTTTACCGGATGCAGATGTCTTTCGTATAGAAACGGTTAAGAAATATTCCGGAAATTATATGACCTGTATAGAGGAGGCTAAGCAAGAACTTAGTCAGAATGCTCGTCCTGAGTTAGATGCCAGAGTTGAAAATATAGATCAGTATGATACTATTATACTTGGCTATCCTAACTGGTGGGGAGCACCTCCAATGGCAGTGCTTACTTTTTTAGAGAGCTACAACTTCTCAAATAAAAAAATAGTTCCATTCTGCTCTCATGAGGGTAGTGGATTAGGTGGAAGCATACGGCAGATCAAGCAACTTGTTCCTGATGCTAACGTTACAGCAGGCGTAGCAATTGGTGGTTCTGCTGTTGCGCATTGCGAACGTGAAGTGAATGAGATAGTTGCTCAGACTAAATAGGTTAAATTGTTGCTAATCGCTATAAAATGATTATATTATGAAACGCATTACCCTAATAATCATTCTGTCTCTTAGTTGTGTTTTTGCATCGGCCCAAACACTTGTAGTGTATTATTCCCGTACAGGGAGCAACTATACAGCTGATGGTATTGTAGATCTTAAAGTGGGCAATACTCAGGTAGTGGCAGAGAAGATACAAAAGCTAACAGGAGCCGATATTTTTAGATTGGAAACAGTAAAATCTTATGCATTAGATTACTATGAATGTACGCGCGAGGCAAAAGAAGAACTTAGGACTAAGGCTCGCCCAGCCTTAAAATCCGATGTAGATATATCCAAATATAAAACAATTTATATAGGCTGGCCTTGCTGGTGGGGTACATATCCTATGTGCGTAGCAACTTTTTTAGAGGCTCATGACTGGAGTGGAAAAGTAGTGATACCATTCACCACACACGAAGGAAGCGGTTTTGGCTCCTCCATTCGTGATCTCAAAGCTGCAATCCCTTCTGCAGAAATAAAGAAAGGTTTGTCTATCCAGGGTTCCAAGGTAAATGGTGCCGATAAGCAAATAGAAAAATTTGTAAGCGAAAACAAATGAATGACAGCCCAAGAAGAAATAAAGATGCTGTATGAGAAAATGCTTTCGTATATGATAACAAAAGATACAGCATCCCTTGGCAAATTACTCGCAGAAAATAGTGTACTCATTAGAAGGTAGAAGTATCGTTAATGCAGCTGTTTATGGTGGTGGAAAGCATACGTGGAGACTTAAAATGACGGCCGAACTGGAGCAGATTGATGGACGGTGGCTAATTATGAAAACTATCACTGTCATATTCTTTGTCGTGGCGGTAAAATGAATTTTAATGCAGACATTGTGCTAATTTCTAATCCGTTTCTTAATTTGTATAATCCGGAGCAGGTATGGGCCACCAAAGGATATATGTATATCAAGAATCACCCTGTTTTTCATTTAGATTCAGAAGAATGGAGTGTTATAGAAGCAGACTTTCAACAATTCTACAACAGAATTCACTCCAAGTTTGAACTTTTCTACAATGAAAAGGTGGGGCGTGTTTTTCAATTGTTATTAATGGATATGTGGGGCATCTATTCAAGAGAAATGGAAAAAGCAGAAGCGAATGATACCTACTCAAACCTATTTATGCGTTTCCTAACCCTGCTTAGGCAGAATTGCCGCAGAGAGAGAGAAGTTGCCTGGTATGCAAACCAACTTTGCGTTACTCCCAAATACCTTTCTGCTATCAGCCGTAAGATAACCGGACAAGGTGCAGCACATTGGATAGAGTACTACACCCTGCACGAGGTTCTGTTACTTTTGAACAATCCGGCTCTTACCCTTACCGAGATTACAGACCAGATGAATTTTCCTGCGCCACCGATGCTTACCCGCTATTTGAAGCGTACAATAGGTCTGACACCATCAGAATATCGTAGCCGCAATCGCTAAGCATGGAATATACACTACCTATATTGCCTTGATAAGTTTAGCCGGATTTCCACCTACAATGGTATTAGGGGCTACGTCTTTTGTAACAACAGCTCCTGCTGCAACAACTGAATTTTCTCCCACAGTAACCCCGGGTAGAATAGTAGCGCCGGCACCAATCCATGCATTGCGACAGATGTGCACAGGCTTGCAAATCAGCAGGGCGCGATCGTTAAGATCATGATTGTTGGAGATAAGCTGGACGTTAGCTGCAATTAGTGCGTTATCGTCTATTGTAATACCTCCGCGAGACATCATAAGGCATCCGCCCATAATCATTACATTCTTGCCAATTGTAACCTGATCTGCACATACAAGATTCAGTGGTGAGAGTACTCGACTTCCATCACCAATTTTGCCGCAGAATAATTCTTTTATCAGATTTTCATATTCTGGAGTGTAAGGTACTGTGTGATTGATTTTGAACAGCAAATTAACATCACGCATTCCACGTTCGAGTTCTTCTGGAGTGCATTTTCTTGGGTCCACTATAAATCCTTCCATAATAGTTTGTTTGTAGTTTGATTTTCTTTTGTAAAAATAGACATTTTGTCCAACCGAGTTATTATCGTTTTTTCTGCAGATATTATCAATTTTCCCATAATCTATAAGCAGTACGCATTTGCTACTTAATAAAGATTTTATGTAAATTTGTTAGGCATGCAAAATTGGTAGAATCCAGTTACTCGTTTCAAAACTTGCTGTATTTTTGTATTATAATGGTTATTTTATGAAAAAGCTAACATTAACATTACTAACTGCAAGTCTTATTATGAGTTGTAATCAGACTCCAAAACATAGTAACATCCGGCAATCCGGAGTAATTACAGTAAATCTGTACTACACAGGCACTAACGGCAGTGCTAAAAAATTTGTAGAAGAAATGGAAAATAGTGGCACCGCTCAAGCCATACGTCAGGAAAAAGGCAATTTACGATATGACTATTTCTTTTCCTCGGCCAATCCGGAAACAGTTCTTTTGATAGATAGTTGGACTAATCAGGAAGCAATTGATGCTCATCATAAGTCGCCGATGATGAAGACAATCACTGCGCTTCGTGAAAAATACAATCTGCACATGACGGTTGAACGCTATTACCGAGCCGAACAGGATATGCCTGCCAAAGATGAGGCTTTTATCAGAAAATAAATGATTATAGAAGGTACTACTAATGTTTGTAAAGTTGCAAACAGAAAATTATAAATGAATATAAATTGAGGGAATTATGAAAAAAGATTTAGGACTCGTACAGGCTATTTATCCGATGCCTGTACTTATGGTAGCCGCTTACGATGAAAACGGCAAGGTAAATGTAATGAACGCAGCATGGGGTATGATTTGCGCCATGGACAAGGTTGCTCTTTTTATAGACGAGGAACATAAAACCACGCAGAATATTCTGAAAAGCAAAGCATTTACGGTTAGCATAGCCGATCGCAATCATATAGATGTGGCAGACTTTTTCGGTATTGCTTCCGGCAATAAGATGAACGATAAATTTGAGCGTACCGGCTATACTGCTGTTAAGAGCCAACATGTAAATGCTCCAATAATAGATGAGTTTCCTGTGGTAATGGAATGCAACTTGGCCGATGTTATCAGCAACGATTATATGTACTGTATTGTAGGCCACATTGTTAATGTGGCAGCCGATGAAAAAGTACTTTCGGATAACGGAAAGATTGCTCCCGAAAAGCTGAATGCACTTATATTCGATCAGTTTCAGCATGGCTACTATGTTACAGGTGAGAAAGTGGGCAAAGCCTGGGATGCCGGTAAGAAACTAATGAACCGATAAATATATTCTTTATTTGCCGGATAGAACAGCATCTAAATAGTCTTTTGCCAAAAAGATTATTCTTATATTTGTGGTAGAAATCATTTAAGACCGCATAGAAAGTTCCTACATTCTTTTGGCAAGGCCTCGGCCTTGATTTACTTTCCGCGGTCTTTTTTTATTGAAAGCATGGATTCCAAACTGATAAAACTTTTTGGTTGCGCATTAACAGATTCGCCACTTGTAAATGATACAAGGGCTTTGCAACTGCGAGCTCTTAAATTGGGGTATATTATAGACCCTCAGGTTTTGAATGTTGATGTAGAGAGGTTTCTTGATGAAGAGAAGTTCGATGCTAACTCTACTTTTTATACTACTTGGAGAGACGTTAAGGCAAAGAACCGGCTTGAACTTTTTTGGGATCAGATAGAGCATTATGCAACAACATACGGCACAGATTTTACTGCCGGTTACGGATATGTTCCAAATCCTGAGATAGGCAAAGAGAAAGAAATAAAGATAGATTTTTCTTCCTATAAGCTTATTGCCAGAATCACTGAGGAACAACTATATAATAGGTGTATGGCAATGATCAGTAGTTCAATAGCCTTAAAAAGCGATACCGTCAAATTACTCTGCAACTATATACTCACTTGCCATAAAAAGAGTTTAGTTGCCGCACCGTCTGCGCTTATTGCTACTGAAGATAACTTTCAACCTGCCGAAATTGATTTAGATGGTATTGCAAATCGTGAGGCTGCGGCAATAATTTCTGATGCCATGGGTGTGAGGCCATCCAAACCTATAGAACTCTTTAGGTTTATAATCTATAAGACAACAAGTGAGAGTATGCTGATAAAATCGGAAACTTTGTGTAACTTGATTTTCCTTAATGCCGACAAGTTTGACTTTAACACCCTTAGCTCTACTGAGTTAGAAAAACTTGCCTCCATTTTTTATCGCTTAAAGCCTCTCTTTCTTGCTTTCAGAAGCAAGAGCAATAATCTATTTGACACCAAACTAAAAAGGATGGGAAGTATGCCAAGTAAAAACAGGCATGTCATTAATAAGATAAGGCGATTGGCCGTGAAGCACCACAAGCCAATGCTGCTCGGATTCTGGGAGGGCGTCTTGAGTGGTGTACATAATTTGGATGAGGTAGAAAATAAGATAGGGGAACTTTCCAACTTCAAGATAATAAGACTAATGCAAGCCCTGTCTGAAAGGCTTATAATTGCAGATGGCAGCAAATTTGAACAATTATATATAGTTCGCAATGGCAAAGCATTTATCAGAACCTATAACACAGGAGAGGTGGAAAGGTTTGCAGCTCTTAAAGAGTACTATGGGAAATTATATAATTTGCTGCGAAATAAATTGTTAGAGAATATTTCGCATAATAGCTGCACTATAAAGTTTCCAGAAAAATTGGTGCTTGCGGCTCCTACATCGGAGAAGAACTTTATTGGCAATATACCTTTTGGCTCCTATTATACCACAGCAGAGCATAACTATTTTGGCATATATTGGAGAAATGATTGGGGAGCGCACGACTTTGACCTCAGTTTTGTTAGTTGGAGAGGCATAAAGACCGGCTGGAACGAGAATTATAATACAGGAGATACAGTTTACTCAGGAGATATAACCAATGCGCCTAATGGAGCAAGCGAAATTATTTATGCCAAAGAGAGTTGTCCCGATGGAGTATTTTATTGCAACCGATATGACGGCAATGAAAACAGTGTATTCCGCCTTTTCTTTGGTAGAGAGGATATTGTAAATCTTACCGAGAACTATATGGTAAACCCTGCAAGCATTGAAATTAGCCAGGATATTGTTTCTGAAAAGAGAGAAAAAATGTTGGGAATAGTCTCAAACGGACGGCTCTTTTTGGTAGATCTCTCGCTTTCAAACACAAGAGTAAGCAACTCCATGAGAAAGGGTGTTACAGAAAGAATTATGGCCCGCAAGGTTCACTGCTTTATCAACCTCAGAGAGTTGTTTTTAGAGGCGGGATATAGAGATGCCGACCAACTTTCAGCAGAAGAGTTGGAAGCTGTTTCTCAAAGTGGTAAACTGATAGATCTTTCCGAACTCAAAAGGGATACAATTATAGCGCTGTTCAGTTAGTATCATTATAAAAATAAATACGATACACCGTTTGAAAGGTTTGATATAGTTATGGAATTCAAAGAAGGAAAGGGATGGCGATGCTGCTATGATCCAAGTACCGGTATCTATACAGCACAAATTGGTGGTGGTGTTAATCAGGATTTATATGAGATAACAAAAGAAATTTACGACAGTGTGGATAATCCTGATATAGAATGGCCTGGGAGTCTTATAGGTGAAGGCCGCCTGCTGTTTAAGGCAGTAAATGATCGCTGTGGGCCGCCATATACGGTTATATTAGACTCTGATTATCAAAAACTATGCCCTTGGGCAGACGCAACCACAACAGGAAAAGTATGGGACGATGATATGACAGATGTAGTTGTGGAAGTACTCGCCTCACAGAAGAATAATCGCAAGCAACGCCGCAAAAAACGCGAAGAACGCACAAAGAAGAAGCAGTAAGTTAGGGAGTTATGGGGAAGACTATATAAGCTGACAAAATCAAAATATTTAGGAGGGCGATGACTTATTGCGTGTTTTGTTTGCTTGATTAGGCGGATTTAAGTAAGTTTGCAATGATGAATTGTTTTGTTCTGATATTCTCTTTGCTGTTGTCCCTGTTTTCCGGGGGCATATCGGATAATGTTAGCGAGGTTTCATTTTCCGAAAGCCGATATTCTGTTTCCGAACGTTCATCATCTGAGAATGCGATGGACTGTGCCTTTAGCAGGGACATCTGCATTACTGCTATCCAAGGATATTCTTTTACTGGAAACAACAGCACCAACTTCGTTTCTATCCGGACTACGAATACTGGACATAGGGCTTCGTTTCAGACTAAATCGACTTTCCGCATGGTTAAATTGGGGAAGGTCATAGATAATAATAATCTTCATCCGTTCCTGACGCCTTCTTTTGTAGCATTGTCGGGAACTCGTACTTTTGAAAGGTATTTGTATTCGATCTGCCGACTACGGATTTAGCAGAAAGGTATCTCTTTCTATCGAATATTTTATCAATTATCTTTCATAAACATCAGTGATGACAATTATATTGTTGCTGGTCGGTTTAGGACTGATTGTTCTGGGCGCAGACTGGCTTGTGGACGGAGCTTCCGGAATTGGCAACCAGCCTGATGGCTGCACTCAAAGGACGGGATCAACTCGCACTGGGGAATATACTGGGGTCGAACGTATTCAATATACTTTTGATTCTTGGGGCATCGGCCTTGGTTACTCCGCTTTTATTAGCATCAGTAAATATGGTGGATGCCTCTGTTCTGCTTCTTAGCGCACTTTTGTTGCTATTGTGGGCCTACTCCGGCCGAAGGCTTCGGATTGACCGCTGGGAAGGAGGTGTTATGCTGGCACTTTTCGCCGCATATTACGTTTATCTATTCTATAAACTTTGACAATTATATGGAAATCAAATTCAAGAAGGTTCATACAGTAAAGGACCTAATAATATCAATAATAATGGTAGCTGCCGGTGCAGGCTTGTATTTCGTGAATGTAGGCTTGGGCAGTCTGTTCGGGGTTTGCGGACTCCTGATGCTGATCTTTTATAAAGCCGCTTATAAACGGGAGGGAGAAGATACTCTCCTCCGCAAAACGGCGCTGGATATTTCTAACTCATGCCGAGACTCTTTGAAGGAATTCTTGGACGGAAAAGACATGGAGCCGAAGGTGGAGACTTCCGTCAATGGCGGTAGCATCCGCTTGGAGGTTTATTACAATGCTGCGGCTTCCATAGCATACGCCCAAATGTTCGATTTTTCCAACTATGCCTATATCCCTGCAACAGAAATCGTGGAAATACATGGTAATAAGGCAGACTCTTTTATTAGCAAGATTGTATAATGAAAAAGCAGGTCAGAAAAACATTCCTACCGCAGGATATCGCCGTTCTTGCGGCAATCTTTGCGGCAGGAGCCGCCTGCTTCCTTCTGGGTGAAGGATGGGGCGGTCTGGGTGTCATCATCATTATGTGCGGAGTCACGATGCTGCCATTCTATAATCACGGTTACCGGTTGAAGGGTCAAAAAGGGCTGTTCAGGCTGAAAGAATTGTGTTTCCCGAGAGACTACAAGGACGAGATTCTTGCCTTCCTTGACGGAAAGACTGAGGACATCGACCTGCCTCCTTGGACTAAATGCGGAGCATTGGTTGATGTGTTTTGGAGAAAAAGCGATGGTTTTATGATGGCTCGTTATTTCGATTATGCTGATTTCTCTAACGGGGTTGAATACCCTCTTAGAGAAGTGTCTAGACAGAAAGTAGCCCGCATGGAGTCATTTTTATTTGATAATAAATAACTACTCCATAGGCATTGCTATACTGCTATGCAGCTGGCTCGCCGCAGATGAAGACTTTTAGTAAACTTTTAGTAAAATATGCGGGTAATAATAATTTTACTACCCATACGACTAAAAGCTTATAGAGTCAGCTATATGGAAATTTTGCATGAAAAGGCTTCCAAAATTGGAGGGCTTATAAACTGTCACTGACATTCACTCGTCCAGACCTTGCTGGTACATCAAAGGCCAAAGGAAATGCATTGATTTGGGTAATGCCTGTTAAAAAATGCAAGTCAAACTATTGCTACCATCCACAAAAAGAAGCCAATAGACTACATTAAGTGCAGGTATGTATTAGCGATAATCTTTTCACTAATATTGTTTACCGCGGCCAAATGCGGTAACAAAAAACCGCCAAATGGGGAAATGATTTTTAGCCAAATGAGAGAATAAGAAAGAATAAAGGATAGCAAATGATCTGCTACAGTAAATTGCGGAAATAGTTCTAAACATAGAAAAAAACAATTCTTTTTCCAAATTCTAAATAACTTATCTTCCATAATATTTAGTTTTTCTTTTGAACGGCAATTTATGGAATAAGTGTGTAAGTTTCAGTTAGGTTCAAATAAAAGGTTCATATTCATGCAACTTTTCTCGCCATGGCAAA
>DFIA01000020.1 GCA_002372015.1 Bacteroidales bacterium UBA3709
TTTCTGGAATCTGTACATCTATAGGTGCTGCGTATGCCGGCAACATGGCAGTTACTACAACCTCAGGCCCTGGTCTTTCTCTTAAAAGCGAGGCTATGGGTTTAGCCTGCATAGCAGAATTGCCTTTGGTTATAGTAGATGTTCAGAGAAGCGGTCCTTCTACTGGTATTCCTACCAAAACGGAGCAGACAGATCTTGCACAGGCTCTCTACGGGAGAAACGGAGAGTGCCCTATTATGGTTATGGCTGCTCGTACTCCGAGTGATTGCTTCCGTGCAGCATTCTATGCCGCAAAATATGCTATGGAGCACATGATGCCGGTTATCTTCCTTTCAGAGGGTTATCTTGGCAACGGAAGTGAGCCTTGGAAGATTCCTTCCATGAGCGAGTATCCTTCAATTACTCCTCCTATTGTAGATAAGTGCGAGGGTAAGTTCAAACCGTTTGAAAGAGATCCTAAGACCTTTGTGAGAAAGTGGGCTATACCTGGCACTCCTGGCTTGGAGCACAGAGTAGGTGGTTTGGAAAAGACTCCTGCCGGTGCAGTTTCTTCAGATCCGGAGGTGCACGAAATGATGGTTAGGAACCGTGCTGCCAAACTTGAAAAGATAGCAGACTGCATTCCTGCTTTGGAAGTTTATGGCGAACAGTCTGCAGATGTTCTGTTGGTAGGTTGGGGCGGAACTTATGGCCATCTTTATACAGCTGCAAACCAGTTGCTGGCAGATGGTACTAAGCTTGGTTTTGCACACTTCGATTATATAAATCCGCTACCTAAGAATACTGCAGAGGTATTTGGTCGTTACAAGAAAATTCTTGTATGCGAGTTGAACAGCGGACAGTTTGCAGATTATTTGAGAGCTAAACTTCCACAGTTCAGCTATCTGCAACTCAACAAGGTACAGGGCCAGCCATTTATGGTTCAAGAAATTGTAGATGCCGTAAAGGCTCTTTAACCACAGGAGGAAAAAGCAATGAAATACACACAGCAAGATTTCAAAAGCGATCAGATAGTAAAGTGGTGCCCTGGTTGTGGAGACCACGCAATACTTACCGCAGTTCTCAGGGCTATGCCGGAGATTTGCGAAAAAACCGGAATGAGCAAAGAGCAATTTGTATTTGTTTCTGGTATAGGTTGTTCCAGCCGTTTCCCGTACTATATGAATACGTACGGCTTCCATGGAATCCATGGCAGGGCAGGTGCTTTGGCTACAGGAATAAAAGTGGCCAATCCTAACCTTTCTGTATGGCAGATGACCGGTGATGGCGATGCCTTGGCTATCGGAGGAAATCATTTCATACATGAGATAAGGAGGAATATAGATGTGAATATAATCTTGTTCAACAACAGAATATATGGTCTTACAAAAGGGCAGTATTCTCCTACCTCAAAATATGGAATGGTAACTAAAACCTCGCCTTACGGAACCGTGGAGTATCCGTTTACTCCCGGAGAACTTGTATTGGGAGCCAGAGGTACTTTTTTTGCCAGAAGCTTAGACACAGAACTTGCGCTTAACCAAGAAATTATGGTTAGAGCAGCGCTTCATAAGGGAACTTCTGTAATGGAAATGCTCGTTAATTGTATGATTTACAATAACGGTACTCATGCAGATATTTCAGACCGTGCAACCAGAGCAGACAGAACAATAGTCCTTAAAGATGGTGAGCCTATGATATTTGGCAAAGACCGAGATAAGGGAATTATGTTGGATGGTCTGAAACTCAAAGTTGTAAAACTTGGAGAAAATGGAATATCGGAAAAAGATCTGCTTGTGCATAATTCCAAGGAAGATAACTTTGGGGTTCACAGTATGCTGGTAGATATGAAGGGCCCCGATTTCCCTGTTGCGTTAGGCGTAATTCGCGATGTTGCAGATAAGACTTACGATGAGAGTCTGCACGCTCAGTTAGAAGAAGTTAAGGCAAAGGCCAAGATTCATTCTATGGACGAACTTCTTAACAGTGGTGCAACTTGGACCGTTGAATAGAATTTATATACACTTAATTTATAACAAACTTTATTAAAATCATAAATTTATGAAAACAGCTGATATAATGGCTAACCTGGCTGCTAAGCATCCTGGTGAAAATGAGTACCTTCAGGCCGTTCAAGAAGTTCTTGAGAGCATAGAAGAGGTGTACAATCAACATCCTGAATTTGAGAAGGCTAAGATTGTAGAAAGAATGGTAGAACCAGATCGTATTTTTACATTCCGTGTAACTTGGGTAGATGATAAGGGTGATGTTCAGACTAACCTCGGTTATCGTATCCAGTTTAACAGTGCAATAGGCCCTTACAAGGGAGGTCTTCGTTTCCACAAGGCAGTAGTACCTTCAATGTTGAAATTCCTTGGCTTTGAGCAGACTTTCAAAAATGCTCTTACTACTCTTCCTATGGGTGGTGCAAAGGGTGGTTCAGACTTCGATCCTGTTGGAAAGTCTAACGACGAAATAATGCGTTTCTGCCAGGCCTTTATGACAGAGCTTTGGAACTGCATAGGTCCTGATCAGGATATTCCTGCCGGAGATGTAGGAGTAGGTGGCCGCGAAATCGGCTATATGTATGGTATGTACAAGAAGCTTGCAAGAGAGTACAATACAGGTGTTCTTACCGGTAAGGGCTCTACTTGGGGAGGTTCTATCCTTCGTCCAGAGGCTACTGGTTTTGGTGCTTTGTATTTCACTCAGCATCTTCTTGAGACTGCCGGCAAAGATATCAAGGGTAAGAAAGTTGCCCTTTCTGGCTTTGGTAACGTAGCATGGGGTGCTGC
>DFIA01000034.1 GCA_002372015.1 Bacteroidales bacterium UBA3709
ATGGAAGTGGCACTCTCGTCTATGATGCCAACAGGAATCTCATCTACGCTTTCATTAAGATATACCGTGCTGTAAAGGATAGGATAGCCAAGGCCTGCTATTATAAGAATCAACAGTACTCCACTATCTGTAAATATGGTTTTTAACTCCTTCCAGACAATTACAAAATACTGCGAAAGGGCATTTCCGAAATCTTTAGAACTTATCTTTCTCATATTCTGCTCTTGTAATTACTTAGTTGGATAGTTGAGTTTTATCATAGCATCTTTAAGGCGTCTTAGAATTAGGAACGGCAGGAAGAAGAAGATGCACATACCGAGCATGTTTATCCATACATCTGAGATACTGGAATTGAACATAGCCCATTTGACATAAATCAGGTAGTACTGCCTGAGAGGAAAGAGCTGGGCAAAGCCTTGCATAGGAGGAATCATCATTTCAACCGGATAGGTCATGCCGCACATGGATAGTGCAAGTACCGAGTATAAAGAGGCTACGCTGAGAGCATCTCTGAGAACAGGGAATAAACCTATGAAGAACAGACCTACTGCATGAGAGGCGAGAACTAACATGGCTATATTCAGCAACATTGTCCAAACTGGACCCATGAGAGGAAAACCGAATATCTTGTATGCAAGTATAACATACGAAAATCCTAATAGCAAATATATGGTAAAATATGGCAAAAGTTTCCCCGACAGGGCATTAAAGATACTGCCTCCTGCTTTCTCAATAAGATCTGGAGTGGTTTTGTTTTTCAGCTCAAATCCTATGGTAAATACAGTCATTACTATTATACATAGCGAAAGTATGCCAGGCCAAATTATAGAAATCAGATATATGGAATAGCTGCTCCACGGATTGTTTATACTGTGAGTATCTATTGTAATTGGCTGAAGGGCGGGCATTATCTCTGCTTCGGGAACTCCCTTGGCTCTCATAGTGGTTCTTCTTACTCCGGCATTAAGAACATTTGCTATCTGGAGGAAATTACGATAAACTAAAGTTCCCGGAATCATATAGGCTTCTGTGTAATAGACAGGTACTACAGGCCTTAACCCATTTACGGTATTTACATACAGATCTTCCGGAAACTCTATAAAGCCATAGATTTTTCCTTGCTGCATGGCCAGACGGGCTTCGTGAAAACTACCGTATCTATGTGCAATCTCAATGCCTTGCATTGCCTCTATCTGTTTGATGGCTGTTCTGGAGAGATATGAGTCGTCTTTATCTATAACCCCAACCGGAACTCGCTGAGGCAGGCCTTGATACATCAGAGATACAAAGAAAATTGCGCAGAAAGCAAGAACCAATATTGTTCCATACAGGTAGATAGGCCTGCTGAACATAATGTCTGTTTCTCTCATTATTACATTGAGCAGACAGTTAAACATATTGGTACTCTTTCTCATGGCAGAAATTGTTTTGTGTTATTTGAGAATGGCACTCATTCCTACGCGCAAATGAGGAATATGTGATGTTGGTTTAGCTCTAACCTCAAAGGTTTTTGCATCAAAATCACCAGAAGCTTTTGTAGGCTTCCACGTTGCAAAAGAGGCCATTACATTTATGAAATAAACTTCGGCTTCGTAAGTAGTTTCTCCAAGGGCCGGAATCCTTACCTGTAGTTTATTGCCCATGGTAATACCTTTAAGCATATCTTCTCTCACATTGAAAGAGAACCAAACATCTTCTGTGTCTGTTACGGTCATAATAGGTGCGCCTTGCCCTACAAGCTCTCCAACTTTAGGAAATACCTCTGTAATGATTCCATTGATAGGAGAAACAAGATTGATTTCGTCTATATAGGAGTTAACCTGACTAACGCTTGCCTTAGCTGCATCAACTGCGGCTTGTGCGGCTATTCTATCTTCTGCCTGTGCACCGTTCTTAGCTAACTCGTATTGGCTTTTTGCCGCTTTTTCGGTGGCAACGGCCGCATCGTACTGTGCTTTTGCCTCATCTCTTTTTTGGGCAGATATAACTTCTTTTTGATAAAGATTCTCTACCCTTTGATAAGATTTTTGAGCAATTTCTACTCCAACCTTAGCCTTCTGCCATTGTTCGTAAGCTCCTTCAACAAGTTCGGAGCGAGCACTTCCGGAGGCTTTTGCTCTTTGTGCAAGTGCTGCTTGGCTTTGGGCATTGGCTTGTATTATCTTGGCTTGAAGTTCGGGGCTGTCTAACCTAACCACCACTTGTCCTTTACTTACAGTATCTCCCTCTTGAAAGAACAACTCCTCCACCCTTCCTGCAACTTTGCCAGACACTCTATATTCGCGCGCTTCAACAGTGCCTTGAATTGTAAGCTTTTGCGGTGTTGAAGTTAGCCATCCGATTAAAACTAAAACCACAATAACCAGAAGTAATGCTGCCAGTCCAATCAGCAGGCTTATTGTGCTTTGTTGTAACTTCTTCATAATTCTTATTCTAAATATTTTATATTATCTTGTTATGTTGCTTATTCCTATAGATTTGCGTAGGTGTAGCTCGCACATACGTACATCTATTCCGGCATCTATTCTATCTGAATATGCACTAATCCACGCAGTTTGAGCAGTTAATAAATCTGTAATGCTTATGAGCCCTTCGCCGTACGAAATTTCTGCCAGTTTGAGATTTTCTTCTGCTGCACTTATGTTGCTTTTTGCTGCTTCTAATTTTCGGTTGGCTTCCCTAACTTTAAAGTTGGCCTGGGTAACTTGCAGATTGATAAGCTCTTTTGCTTGCTCAATCCTATGGCGTATGATTTTTTCTTCGCTTTTAGCAGCTTTGAGGGTGTGTATTCTGTCGCCAAAATGGAAGATTGGAATAGTAACGGCTACTCCTGCCGAAAACATACCCTTGAATTTATTTTCAAAACCATTGAACGTGTTTGGATTTGTGGTGAGATAGTTTGCAGAAGCTATTATATTAGGTAAGAAACGGCTCCTTGCTATGTTCACCTGACTGTGGCTGATTTTGCTTAAATTTTCTAATTCTCTTATCTCTATGCGATTATCTACTGCTTGTGCGCGGTTGAATGCAGGGTCGAGCTCTTGTGCTATGCCTTGATTTATATTCTCATCGGCGAGCCCAAAATCACCGTTTATATCTAAGCCGCATACCTGAAACAACGCCATCTTAGATAGGGCAACTCCATCGGTAGCTCTGGTGAGCGCCAAATTGGCCTCGTTGAGTTTTACTTTGACATTCAAAAGATCGCCCTTAGTGGCAACCCCCTCTTCTATAGCTACTTGAATGTTGTGTTCGAGCTTTGTGAGGAGCTCTACATACTTTTCTGCAAGTTTTTTCTTGTTGATTAAAGATACGGTTGTCCAATATGCCTGATCTACAGAAATCAGCAATTCTTCTCTTTTATTATCTACCTGTAACTCGGCCATTTTTTCTCCTATGGACGCTATTTTATACAGTTCTCGTATCTTGCCACCGAGGTATATAGGCTGGGTAAAACCTATGCCTGCCGCAAAAACATTGTGGACATCGTATGTAAGCTGCTCCTTAGGTAAATAGGCATATTGCTTCCACATAATCTTTTCTGGATTTGTCTTTGGGTTGAACGGTGCCCCATCGGCATCTAACGGAACCGGCTTTCCATCTATCATTGTCCAGCCATTGGAAATCTGCTCTGGTGTAAAACCAAAACTTCCGTCTGCCATTTTTGTACCTATCGGCAGCAAGGCATCTTCTGCAAGCAGAGAAATGTTCTTTTGATTCCACATATATGTGCCAACTGCCTGAAAACTTGGCAGAAATTGAGTGAAGGCCGCTTTTCGCAGATGAGAGGCAGCATTTATTCTCTCTTGAGAAACTTTAAGACTTTTTGAGTTTTGCAGCGCAAATTCTTCGTACTCCTTTAATGTATATGTCTGAGCCGAGGCCTTTACCGCCATCAGCAGGCAGACTGCAACGTATATGCTTTTCTTCATAATTACAAACCAATAACTATGCATATTCAACAATATATGTGTTTTTCTATGCAGCTTTTTACTGCAACTTTCCGCATGGCAAATCAAAATAAAAGCTTGCTTTGCTCATTTTGGTTATCGAAAAGGGGCAAAGAGGGGACTATTCTTCTATGAGTTGTGGTTCTACATTACCGCAACTGAAGCAGTCTTTGTGCCGTCCTTTGAGGTGCATGGCGGCATAGTGGGCTTGAATTCTCCTCATATCTTCTTTCGGGTTGTCTGTAGCTACAAATCTTGGGCCATGTCCAACTTTTTTAAACCCGTAGTCGAAATAGCCTAAATAGATTGGAACATTACAAGCTCTTGCTATAGTAAGAAACCCCATCTTCCATTTGTCTGTTTTTTTGCGTGTGCCCTCCGGTGCAATGGCCAGGTGCATATTAGTGGCGGTTTTCATTGCCTGAATATTATGGAGGGCAACATTGCTGCCTTTGCTCCTATCTACCGGTATGGCTCCCATCTTTCTTAAAAGAATGCCTATTGGCCAAAAGAAGAACTCTTTTTTTATCATGATATTAGCCGTACCGCCAACGGAACTATAGTAGGCCCATGCTATTACAAAGTCCATAACAGAGGTGTGAGGAACTCCAAGAAGAATACACTTCGGCTCTTCTATAACTCCACCTACAGCAGTCCAGCCCATTCTTCTGAGAAGCCATTTACTGAATCTTTGCTTGAAGCTCATAGCTTAAAAGTATAATTCCCTGCAATTGTAATAGCCTATAAATCTACACTGGTTCTATCTTCCAGTACAACCTCTTCTCTAAGGTTTTCCATAATAAACCTCTGCCTGTCTGGAGTATTGTTGCCCATATAGAACTCCAATATCTCACGAGTAGGGTCGTCTTGTTCTAACCGTATGGTATCTAAGCGTATGTTCTCTCCTATAAAGGATTTGAATTCTGTATCGGATATTTCTCCTAAACCTTTGAAGCGCGTTACCTCTGCACCGTTTCCAAGCTCCTGTATCTTTTGTAGCTTTTCTGCTTCTGTATAGCAGTAGTGAACATCAAAAGAATTGTCTCTCTTTTTCTTTCTTACTCTAAACAGCGGTGTTTGCAAAATATATAGATGGCCTCTTCTTATCAGTTCGGGGAAGAACTGTATAAAGAATGTGAGTAACAGCATCCTTATGTGCATGCCATCTACATCGGCATCTGTTGCTATTACAACTCTGTTGTATCTGAGGTTGGCTATGTCTTCTTCTATATCTAAGGCAGCTTGCAATAGGTTGAGCTCTTTATTGTCTTTATCGTATATTACTTTTTTTGAGCTGCCGTAAGTGTTTTTAGGTTTACCTCTTAAAGAGAAAACAGCTTGCACGTCTGCGTTTCTGGCCTTTGAAACAGTTCCGCTTGCAGAAAGTCCCTCGGTAATGAAGATGGTGGTTTGCTCATACAGAGGGTTGGAGTTATCAGTGTAGTGAACTTTGCAGTCTCTTAGCTGCTCGTTACTAATCATACCCTTCTTGCTTCTGCGCCCTTTTAGAATGGAGGTTATTTCTTTTCTGTCTTTTTCGTTTGCATTTATCTTCTTCTGCATAATATCTGCAGTAGAAGGATTTTTATGGAGATAATTATCTAATTCAGAGGCAAGAAAATTGCCGATAAAAACCCTTATAGGAATGCCTCCTCTCTCGGCGGTGTCTGTTAGCTTAGAGTTGAGGAATGTTTTTGTTTGATTGGCAAAGCCAGGTTCTCCCACTCTTATGGCAATTGCGGCTACAATGCCTTCTCTAACATCTTTAGGGTCGTAATCTTTCTTAAAGAAGTCTTTTACAGTTTTGCCTACTGCTTCTCTGAATGCACTTAAATGTGTTCCTCCGTGATATGTATTTTGCCCGTTTACAAAGGAATAGATATTTTCTCCGGTTTCGTTTCCGTGAGTTATAACTACTTCTATATCATTTCCTTTAAGATGAATAGGCGGGTACAGAGAACCCTCGGTCATGTTGTCGTTAATCAGGTCTAAAAGCCCGTTCTTGGAATGATAGGTAGTTTTATTGAAATGGATAGTAAGCCCGGTGTTTAAGTAGGCGTAATTCTTGAGCATACTCTCCAGATAATCCATTCTGTAAGAGTAGTTATCATAAAGCTTAGGATCTGCCGTATAGCGGATTAGCGTGCCATCTTTAGCTTGCGGTTCGTCTATTTGCTTGGTTTCTATAAGATTTCCTTCTTCAAAATATGCCCAAACACTTTTTCCGCTCCTCCAACTCTGCGCATAAAACTTAGTAGATGTTGCGTTTACAGCCTTGGCACCTACACCGTTCAGTCCAACCGATTTGCCATAAGCTGCAGAGCCATATTTTCCACTGGTATTTATTTGTCCAACAGAAACAACCAGGCTTTCCAGCGGAATACCTCTTCCGTAATCTCTGACAGAAATTTCTTTGGTTTCTTCGTTGAGGGTTATATCTATAACCTTGCCGTGCCCCATGTTAAACTCGTCCACGGCATTGTCAACAATCTCCTTGAAAAGCACATATATACCATCGTCTTTCTCGCTACCATCGCCAAGTTTACCAAGATACATTCCCGGTCTTTTCCTCAGGTGTATATTCCAATCCCAATGCTGGATGTCTTTACTATCGTATTCAGCTCCTTTGATATTACCCTTATCCTCCTTACTCATAGATGATAAATGCAGCTTTAATGCTACTGAGCCACAAAAGTAATAAAATTTGGGCAATGAAGGATATTGCATATTCAGAATAAAATAATATCTCTGCATGTAGCGTTTGAGATTTGGTTTTCAGGAAAAATATTTATATTTGCGAGGTTAAACTCTATGGGTTTGATTTTTTTAGCACCTTTGCAACACAAAGAAAACCAATGGAAAGGCTTGAGTATATATCTGTTGCCCGGCGTAACTCTCTCAATGTTTTGGCGTTGAGAGTATATCCTGTATGGGGGGGGGCAATAGTCTAAAAAACAGCGCTTTATATAGTTGCGTTTTTGGAGCTCTTTCTTTTTTGTTTTCCGTTTTCCAAGATTTCTGTTCAAAATTATCTTTTCTAAGGTTATCCTTAATTATTTCATCATTTTTTATCGATAAAAATTGCCGTGCATCTTCTTTCAGGATATTGCGGCAAATATGCTCAGAGTTGCTTTTTGTTTCTCTCTGGGTATTTAACATTAAATGCAAATTGTGTCAGATAACTAAATATTAACATGTAATTTACAATATGAAACATTATGAAAAGAAATGAGTTATTGATGAAGAAATTTACACTATTGATTTTTATTTTTGCTCTTTCTCTGTTATTCGGATGTACCAGAGAAGATACAGCAATTACTTCTAAACAGGTGCTGTTTACAGCCGCTACGGTGTATGAAAACAGCGTGGCCACAAAAACTGTCTATTCAGATGTGATTGTGAACGATAAAGAGAGGATATATTGGGTAGATGGCGACAAAATAAGAATTTACAGCGACAAGGCAAAGCTTGGTACACAGAGTTATGCAGACTATGTTGTATCTGTTGAAAACCAATCACCTACCGCAAATGAAGTAAGCCTTGCTCCTGTTTCCGGTAATGGCCTGCAGTGGGGCGATGGGGAGAACAAGTTTTTTTGTGTGTATCCTTCTCCGGAGCAGAATAGCGATGTAAGTTTCCAAGCAGAAAACAAAGTCAGATTTTATATTCCTTCAACTCAAACTTATACCAAAACCGGTAATAAGCTGCAGCCAAACATGGATTATGCTTATATGTATGATGCACTTACAGCTACACAGTCGTCTCTAACACTGCGTTTTAAGCCAATGTTTTCAGCCTTTACATTTTATATAGATAGTAAGGAAAAAGAGACAATGACAATAACGTCTTTTACTTTATCTTCTGCCTCCAAATCTATGGCGGGGTATGCTACAGCAACAATGTCAACCTCAGCAAACTCTGCAACTACAATTTCTTATGATGTGGCAGATGAAAATAGCAAGTCTTTAACCTTGTCGTTTGGCTCAGGTATAACTATAACCAAGGGTAGTCCTATTGAAATTACCCTTCTTGCCCTTCCCAGAGAATACAACGATCTAACCGCTTCTTTTACAACAACAGAAGGAACTCGTTCTCTGAAGTTGCAGCAATACGGCAGTTTCATAACTTTTAACGCAGGCCACAAGTACAAGTTTAAAGGCTTTGGCTTGCCAGGTGACGGCGAGTGGACATATTACATTTCTCCAATTGACAATATCACATTGGAAGGAGGTGAACTTTTATCAGGAGCCTCCAGACCTCTGCAAGTTCAAAGTTACAAGACCAACGGCACAACCCAGTCGCCTGTGGAATGGAAGCTTCAGGCTCTGGTGGGCTCTCAATGGGTAGATTATGGTACATCATCTTTTCCTTCTTGGATTTCATCACGCAGTTCTAACGGAGATGAGGGATCCGGCTCTGGCAGTGTTGCAGGGGAAGTTGTAGATCTTCTTGTTGCGGCCAATGCGCCTTCAAGTGCAGTACCTGTATCTGATGTAGCCACAAGCGGCAATGGTGCGGGTATGATAAATACTTTAAGAACCAATACTTTGTCTCCTACTACAAGCTCTTCTTCTCCTCGAGACTTGTCTTTATATGACATTTACGGGATCCGCTATATAAATGGAACCAATGCAGTACCGAGCATAACAAAAGCCGGACCTCACACGGCAAATTGCTACATAGTAAGTGCCCCGGGTTATTATTGCTTTCCTTTGGTATATGGCAACGCTATAAACGCGACCAAGGGCAATGCCAGTGCCGTGTATGAATCTGCATATTACGGGAATGCAACCTACCGTTTCAAAAATGTAAATAACAACAACATAACCTCTCCTTATATTATGCAGGATTTAGGGTATAGCACCACCGATAATCTTGAGGCTTTTGTTTTATGGCAGGATGTGCTACCCGGTTCAGAAATAATTAATACTTCAAGCATATCGCTTATAGATGCTCCTACAGGTGCCGGCATCAACAATTGTAAATATGTTCTTTTCAATATATTAGAATCTGCCATAAAGCCCGGTAATGTTATAATAGCTTTAAGAGACAAAATAAAAAAACAGATACTTTGGAGTTGGCATATTTGGGTAACTACCACCCCAAGGGCTTCCGGTGATGATTTTGCAATACTTCCAATTACTTATAGATCAAATAATTCCAATGCTACCGCCACATGGAGTATATTGGCTTGTGATTTGGGGTGGGTGCCTCCGTTGAATTATACTTCAAGAACAACTACCGCCAGAAGCATAAGGCTGAGAATAAAAGGAGTAGCCGGAGATGGCGTTGCAGAGTTTAACGTTTCTCAGCCATCGGGTAATACGAGCACTCACAACGGGACATATTATACTCCACTTTTATATCAGTGGGGCCGAAAAGATCCTTTTTTGCCTTTCCACCGAACCAAACAAACCAACAGCTACAACCAGCCTTATGCTATAACAAAGCCATATTCTTCCTCCCCGGAATATACTATAACAACCATCGATAGATATGGGAATAGCAATAGTGCTATACCATGGCGTAGAATGACAACAACTGCAGAATGGATAGCTAATCCCCATGTTATGAATGGAGAAATCTACTCAAGTGATCCAATGGTGCAGAATGCTATACCTGTTAGTTCCCAGCCTAATATGTGGTCTTGGCAAGTGGATTATTTTAATTTAGAACCACTAAATCCTCAGTATTCTCAAACTATCGTCACTTCATCAAATGGGATTAAATATTATCATAGCATCACAACATTACCTAATAAACCTCAGATACCTTCGGCTATAGAAAATACTGTAAGAAAAACTATTTTCGACCCTACTCCGGCCGGGTTTAGCATACCTTTCGCCAGAATCTTTTCCGGTTTCCCAAACAATATTAAATACAATTTATCTGGGGCTAAGAGTAATATAGCTAACGATACTTATCCTCCATATCCGGCAGTGGCAGAAGCCTTTGCTGGTGAATTTAGATATACGATATTTTGCGAAGCTAGTGCTATTCTTTCTGCTATGCTAATTGGTAATGAGAAGGATGCTGCAACCGCACGTATGCGATATCTTGTGGGAACTAGCGGAAGTAACGCTGCTATAAAAATATATGCTGCAGATTTGCGATATATAGGACAAGGGAATGCATATAAAGGCTCTGCCCCAGATAACACTTACTACAGAGGGCATATTCGTACAAACAAGAACAAAACAGAATTAGGCCTCGAAGTTGATGTCCCTATTTATGCCCCAGTCATTCAAGAGAACTCAACATGTACTTACTTCTTCTTTCAGAGCAATGGTACTTCAGGAGGCCAGCCTAAGGGAAATTGTCAATATTTTTATATGTTCGTTGGGGTTGATGGTGGTTACCCTGTGCGCCCTATGCTTGAACAGTAAGTAGGGCAGTAGTAGGCAATACCACAGATTAGTCTATTGCATTTTGTTGAGAACTGCGTTTAGGTTCTTTATGGCAGTTGCAGGGTCGTTGTAAATCAGCGGCCCTGTTGCGCATCCACCTTCACATGCCATAACTTCTACAAACGGAGAAGGGGCTTTGCCTGTTTTGGCCATTACCCTGAGTGTAGCGATGTTTTTCTTATCTAAATTGGCTATAGCTGTGGCTTTCAGTTGCTCGTCTTTGAGTATATATTTTACCGCTCCTATAACTCCACCGGCTTGGGCAAAGCCATGAGCTGCCTTGTAGCTTTCTACCTCTGGAGTAAACGGAGTAATATTTTCAAAGTCTATATGCAGGCCTGCAAATACGCTGCCTATTTCTTCGAATGTAATAGCTATATCGGTATCGGGATTATCTCTTACTTCTTTTTTCTTTGCAAGACAAGGCCCAATGAATACCACCTTTGCCTCTGGATACTTCTTTTTGGCAATTTTTGCAGTATAATACATTGGTGAACCGGTAGAGGAAACATAGGGCGCCATTTCCGGAATGTGCTTACGTACAAGCTCTATCCAAGATGGGCAGCAGCTGGTTGTCATAAAAGGCTGGCCTTTTTCGAGTTTTTCTTTTAGCTCTTCGGCCTCGTTAGCTGTAGTGTCCATAGCTCCCTGAGCAACTTCTATTACATCTACAAAACCGAGCGATTTTATTGCTCCATAAACTTTTTCTACTGCTATATCTTTAAACTGGGAGAGTATTGCAGGTGCCACTATAGCCACCATCTGCTGTCCGTTCTTTATACCCTGTAGCACATCAAAAATTTGGCTAACTTCAAAGATGGCACCAAACGGGCAGGCATTCATACATTTTCCGCAGTAAATACATTTGGTTTCATCAACTGTCTCTATCTGGTTTTCGTCTTTGGATATGGCTTTTAGCGGGCATGCTTCTTCGCATGGTACAGGTATATATACAATAGCATGATAAGGACAGTTTTTATGGCACAGACCGCAGTTTATGCACTTTTCGTGGTCTATTTGTGCATGACCCTCTTTGTTGAACACAACCGCATCCTTTGGACAGTTCATATAGCAGGGCCTTGCCACGCAACCACGGCAGAGATTACTTACCTCATAACTTGTTTTAACACAAGATGAACAGGCATCGTCTATTACGCACATCAGATTTTTCTTGCGGTGAGGGTCTTTGCGTTTTAGAGCTTCCGCTGCGTACCACGATAGAGGCGTAAGCTCATCGGTTTCGTCCCACATATCAAAGCCCATCAGCGGCAAACTTTTATACTTCCATACGGCCCTTTCCTTGTGTATGCAGCACCTTCCGTAAACTTTTTCACCACGCTTTGGGCTCATTTCTATAGGAAGGCGGTCTATTTGTTCTACAAGTTTACCCTCTTTCCAAAGTTCCACCAGTTTTGCCAAAAGAGTCTGGCGTACTATCATAACATTGTTAGCAAAAGCCATAACTATCTAAAATAAAGATATAATATAGACAAAATTAAACTAAAAAAACGATAAGGCAAAAAGCCTATTTAAACACAAAATAAACGGCGCCTATGAGCAGAAAAAAAGCAATCAGGTGGTTATAGTTAAAACTTTGTGTTTTAAAAAACAGCAGTGTAAATATCACGAATATGGCAATAGAAACAACCTCTTGAATTACTTTTAGTTGTACAAGCGAAAACGGCCCGCCCAACTCTTTAAATCCAACTCTGTTGGCAGGAATCATAAAACAATACTCAAAGAAAGCTATGCACCAACTTATTAGTATTATGCCAAACAGCCCCCACTTGGGAATAATAGTATTGGTTTTCCATTTCAGCTGGCCATACCATGCCAAAGCCATAAAACTGTTGGATACAACCAACAGAATAATTGTCAGGAGTGCTCTGCTCATAGATTATTTAAGGTTATGTTAAAAAGAGGTCGACTTTTCAGCCGACCTCTGTATTATGGCATTACGCCTGATTTACTTCTCAAATCTTTGATTAAGAAGCTCCATCATCTTTATTACAGAGTAGGAGATTCTTGTTCCAGGACCAAAGATGGCAGCGGCACCAGCTTTATAGAGAGCATCGTAATCCTGTGCAGGAATAACTCCTCCGGCAACTACTATTATGTCTTCTCTGCCAAGTTTCTTTAGTTCTTTGATAATCTGAGGAACAAGGGTCTTATGTCCGGCAGCCAAAGACGATACACCTACAATGTGAACGTCGTTCTCTACAGCCTGCTTGGCAGCCTCGGCCGGAGTTTGGAAAAGTGGCCCCATATCAACATCAAATCCGCAGTCGGCATAGCCGGTAGCAACAACCTTGGCGCCTCTATCGTGGCCATCTTGTCCGAGTTTTGCTACCATAATACGTGGCTGACGACCTTCTTTCTTTGCAAACTCGGCAACCATCTTCTTAGCCTTTTCAAACTCGTTATCTTTCTTTACTTCAGATGAGTAAACACCTACATTCATACGGATTTTTGCTGTGTATCTTCCTACTACTTCTTCGCAGGCATCGGAAATTTCTCCAAGAGAAGCTCTCGCCTTTGCAGCTTCTACTGCAAGAGCTAAGAGATTACCCTTCTTGGTTCTAACCGCCTCTGTTATAGCAGCAAGACACTGTTTAACCTTATTATTATCTCTATTCTTTCTGAGCTGCTCCAAACGCGCTACTTGCTGTTGGCGCACTTTGGTATTGTCTATATCGAGAATCTTAATAGGATCTTCATGCTCAAGACGATAGCGGTTTAGACCTATGATGGTTTCTTCTCCTGAGTCTATACGAGCCTGCTTGCGTGCTGCGGCCTCTTCTATTCTCAATTTAGGAATACCGGTTTCTATAGCTTTGGCCATACCTCCGAGTTTTTCAACCTCTTGGATGTGCCCCCAAGCTTTGTGAGCTAACTCGTGAGTTAAGCTTTCTATATAGTAGGAACCGGCCCAAGGGTCTATAGAGCGGCAAATCTGAGTTTCTTGCTGAATATAAATCTGAGTGTTTCTGGCAATACGTGCAGAAAAGTCTGTAGGTAAAGCGATGGCCTCATCCAAGGCATTAGTATGCAAACTCTGAGTGTGGCCGAGGGCAGCACCCATAGCTTCTATACAAGTTCTTGCAACATTGTTGAATGGGTCTTGCTCGGTTAAACTCCAACCAGATGTTTGGCAGTGCGTTCTAAGACTTAAACTCTTTGGATTCTGAGGATTGAACTGGTTTACTATCTTAGCCCACAACATTCTGGCTGCTCTCATTTTGGCAATTTCCATAAAGTGGTTTGTACCTATGGCCCAGAAGAATGAAAGGCGAGGTGCAAACTTATCTACCGGAATACCAGCTTTGATACCTGTACGCAAGTACTCCAGACCATCTGCCAATGTGTAAGCCATCTCTATATCGTTAGTAGCACCAGCTTCTTGCATGTGGTAGCCGGATATGGAAATAGAGTTGAACTTAGGCATGAATTGCGATGTGTAGGCAAATATATCGCCGATGATTCTCATGCTGAATTCAGGAGGATATATATATGTATTACGCACCATAAATTCTTTGAGAATATCGTTCTGAATAGTGCCGGCCATCTCTTCCAGTTTTACTCCTTGCTCAAGACCGGCTACTATGTAGAAGGCCATAACTGGCAACACCGCACCGTTCATGGTCATGGAAACAGACATTTTTCCGAGAGGAATCTGATCGAACAGAATCTTCATATCTTCTACAGAACAGATACTTACACCAGCCTTTCCAACATCACCTACAACTCTTGGATTGTCGGCGTTGTAGCCTCTGTGGGTAGGGAGGTCGAATGCAACTGAAAGACCTTTCTGTCCGGCGGCCAGATTTCTTCTGTAGAAAGCGTTAGATTCTTCTGCCGTAGAGAAACCGGCATATTGACGAACAGTCCAAGGCTTTTGAACATACATTGTGCTGTAAGGTCCTCTGAGGAAAGGAGCTACTCCGGCTGCATAATGCAGATGTTCCATTCCCTCTAAATCTTTAGCAGTGTAGTTTGTCTTAACGGCAATCTTTTCTGCAGTATCCCAAAGGGCTTCCTTCTTTGCAGCCCCTTTCTTTGCTGCAGGCTTTGCAGCAGACTTATATACTAAATCGTTGAATTTTGGACGCATAGTAATTCCTCCCCTTATTTGATAAGTTTATTTTGATAGGCCTTTAGTGTCTCCAGCACATTGCTTCTAACACTTATAAAGTTTTCTATTCCCTTGCTAATGAGTTCGTCTTTGCATTCAGGGTCGCCGGCAACAACAACAATGGCTTTTTTGCCAATGATTTTGGCAATCTGAGGAACTTCATTTGCGTATTCATCGTCTGATGAGCATGCTACAACTATATCTGCCTTTGCTTTAAGAGCAGCTTTTGCTCCCTCTTCAGGAGAGTTGAACCGGTTGTTGTCTATAACCTGAAAACCTGCTACGGCAAAGAAGTTGCATGCAAACTGAGCTCTTGCACGGCACATAGCAAGATTACCATAGGTAACCATATATGCCACAGGGCGTTTTGCTGCCTTATCTGTCTTGAATCTTAATTCTTCAAAGGCCATAGCCCCTCTGTAGGTTTCTAATGGACGGCCGAGCATTCCAGCCTTCTTTTTAGGAGTGGCATTACGGGTAACGGTCTTTTTGGTAACCTCTTTCTCGGCAACTTCTGTAAAGTTAGGAAATTGGTTAGTGCCAAGCAGTGTATCTTTTCTTGTGGCAATGTTAGAATCTCTCTTCAGAGAAGTTTCTTTAATGCTGTCTTGAATCTTTTCAGCCTTAAAAGCTTCTACATAGCCACCGGCTTTCTCTATAGATTTGAATAGATCCCATGAAGTTTTGGCAACAGCATCTGTGAGCTCCTCAATGTAGTAAGAGCCGGCAGCGGGATCGACAACCTTGTTAAAATGGCTCTCGTCCAGCAGCAAACTTTGAACATTACGTGCAATTCTGTTGGAGAACTCGCCAGGTTTTTTGTAGGCATGGTCAAAAGGCAGAACTTCCATAGAATCTACCCCGCCAATAGCACCGCTCATGGCCTCTGTAGTATCTCTGAGCATGTTTACATAAGGGTCGTAAACTGTTTGATTCCATGCACTTGTAACTGCGTGTACTTTAATCTTGCAGCTGTCTTCTTTTTTGGCACCATAGGCTTTTACTATGTTTGCCCATAATAGTCTGGCAGCACGGAATTTGGCTATTTCCATAAAATAGTTTCCGCTGATAGATACGGTAAACTTCATTCTCTTGGCAACTTCGTCTGTGCGAATGCCTGCATCCTGGAGCAGGCATAGATATTCGCTACCCATGTTCATGCCGTATGCAAGTTCTTGAGTTATAGTGCTTCCTGCATCATTAAATGCGTAGGAATAAACTCCAATTACGGTTATGTTAGGGAACTCTTCTACCAGCTCAAGAGCCTTAACAAGAAGCTTGGTAGCTTCTGCCTTGCTGTAAATACCAGTTGAATTGAGCTGTTTCAGCGGGTCGTAGTCGAAAGAAGCTCTGATTGCAGACGGTTTTACTTTGCTTTCTTTAGCTATTGCAATAAAGTTCTTTAGTATAGATAAATCGTTACAACCTTTAAAGTTAATTTCAACGGCTCTCAAATCTATGTCTTTTAAGAGAACCTTAATATCAGCCTTTAGAGCCTTATCTGTTTGGCTTAAATCAAATCCGGGAGCCGTAACTCCTTTCATCATGCCATCGAGAGCCAACGCATTGGCTGCCTTAAAATTATTGCCAACTAAATAATCTTGTCTGATTAGCCAGTTGTTGTGTTCTTTGGTGCCCCTTACAAAAGGAAACTCTCCAGCCTTTCCGCCAAGTTCTTTCAGACCTTTTAGATCTTCTGCACGGTAGTAAGGCTGAACAGAAAAACCTTCCATGGTTTTCCATACCAGCTTTTTCTGGTAATCGGCACCTTTCAAATCTTTGATTATAGCATCTTCCCATTCCTGTTTGGCTACGGGAGGAAACTCAGTAAATAATTTCTCTGCCATATTATTACTGTTGTTTGATGTAGGTGTATTAATAATTTTATTTATTTGCTAGTTAGCCAGTTCGTTAGTTTGCTTACTTACTGCTCATAACTCATGGCTCATATTAAGCCACAAATATAAATATTTTATTCATGTTCTGGCACTTTAGATTCCGGCCGCTTGAGAATATTTTTGTACTTGGGGTAGTGTTCAGGAACGAGTGCAAAGTTAAAGCTATCTGTTTAACGAATTTATGTAACACCCCAAGCCATCTTCTTCAATCTTTTCCTTGTCCCAAAACGAATATTCTTTGCGATAGTTCTGCTTCTGCAGATGTTAGGGTACCAGCCTGATTTCAGTTTGGTGAAAGTTTTGGGTGGCTCTACGTTAAAGATTTGGGCGTGTGATTAAATGTCTGTATATTCGTATCAAAGTTTTGTAAATCATTAATAATCTCAGCGACTATATCTACGAGCATAGTATTTACGAGCGTAGTATTTGAGATTGTAATATTTAAGATTAAGAGTACGGTATCTACGAGCATAGTATTTGGGAGTGTAATATTGGGATTGTAGTATTTACGAGCATAGTATTTAGAAGTGTTATATTTGGGATTGTAGTACTTACGAGCGTAGTATTTGGGATTGTAATATTTAAGATTGAGAGTACAGTATCTACGAGCATAGTATTTGGGAGTGTAATATTGGGGTTGTAGTATTTACGAGCATAGTATTTAGAAGTGTTATATTTGGGATTGTAGGACTTACGAGCGTAGTATTTTTTAACATGGTATTTATGAAAAAATTTACAGATGGTATCGTTTTATGCTTGCTCGCCCTTGCTTTGGATAATTGCGGTAAAAGAGTTTCTCCGGAGCCGGGTCCGCAGATAATTGAGCAAAAAGTTGTGCATTTTGTGGCAAAAGCTCCCGATACCAAAGCTGTTTTTGGTAATAAGGTAGGCTCGACATATCCTACGCTTTGGACTGAGGACGATAAGATAGCGGTTTCTCTCAATTTTGCTTCGCCGCTTTCATTTACGGTAAAGCCAAATGGCAATGGAAGAACGGCAACTTTTGATGCTGATATGAAAGAGAGTGTAGTTCCTGCTACATTCTATGCTATTAGTCCTTACTCTGCGTATATGGGGAAAGATGCCCAAGGTAAGAGCCTGAGTTTTGCTCTTGCCAGTACTCAAAAGCCTACTCAAACATCTGTAGATAAGAATGCCATTATAATGGTAGCCCAATCCGGAGTTTATTCAACCTGGCCAAAGCAGGCTGAGTTATCTTTTTCTCATGTAGGGGCTTATGGTAAGCTTTCTCTGAAAAATATATCGGAAACAGTAACCATCAGCCGTATCAAATTAGAAGCTTCGCAAAAAATAGCAGGCAACTTTTCTTTCTATCCGTTGTCTGGCAATTTTGAAGAGATAGGAGCTACTAACATAATAACCATTGATGCTGCAAACCTTACCGGCAGCAACTCAGAGAAGGAATTTTGGTTCTCAATAAAGCCCACAGACCTTTCCGGCACTCAACTCAGAGCTTATGTTTATACTAATGCTGGTGTTTATCAGAAACAGATGACCTTTTCTGCCTCCAACGGAAACTTTCAGGCGGGAAGAATAGTGTCTTTCAGTATTGATATGAACGGCATTACTCCGCTCTTGGAAGATCAATTGGAAATATATGTATCTCCGACAGGTAGCGATTCTGCCCCGGGTACATCACAGCAGCCTTTAAAAACTTTACAGGCTGCCATAGATAAGGCGGCGGCAGGCTCAAGAGTGTATCTTATGGATGGGGTTTGGAATGAGGGCTTTAAGCTTACAAAATCGGGGAGCAGCGTGGCACCGATTGTTATAACAGCGGCTCCCGGAGCCACCCCAATCGTTGATGGCGGTAATGGGGAGGGATGGAGCATGGATACCGAAATAGGCAAGAAACTGCTATCTGACTTTGCGAGAACAGACGCTGGTTTACCTGCATTTAATTCAGACAAAGCCTTGGTTACTATAGCAGGAGCTTCGTATGTGGAAATAAGAGGGCTTACGGTTACCGGCTCTTCTGCCAGTGGCATATATTGCGGCAAAGGTGCCTCATACATAGTGGTAGAGAATTGTACTGTTACAAATTGTGTAGCACCCGGGATATGTTTTGGGGCAGACAACTCTCCGTCTTCCAACATCAAGGTCTTGAACAATTATGTTAAGAACTGCTCACAGCGGTCGAGAGAGGCTATATCCCTGCGAACTGTAGATGTATTTGAAGTAGCAAACAATACCGTAGAAAAAGTGATAAAAGAGAGCATAGATGTAAAATCGGGATGCACAAACGGAACAATTCATCATAATAAAATTGTAAATGGCGGACACTGCGGAATTTATATGGATGCCGGCTTTGTTAATACCAAGCCGCAAGCAAATATAGAAGTATATTGTAACAGTGTAATAAACGGCTATGGTACGGCTATTTGCGTGGCTTCCGAGGCTGGAAATAATTGCAGTAACATTAAGATTTACAATAATCTGGCATACATATACGGTGCTGAAAGCCATGGATGCGGAATAAAAGTAGCTTTAAACAGTTCAAACAAATCTGGGCTTATCAAAAATGTCTATATATATAACAACACCGTATATGGATTTGGACAGCAGGGGATTTATGTAAATTATCCCACAATAGAAAATATTGTGATAACCAACAATATATCGGTGAAAGCCTTAGACAATATAGCTTTGAACAGTGCCAATGGGGTTCCTGCCGAACAGCTGCATGTTATTCGTAATCTGTATTTTTGGGGCAAGGCCAGCTATGCCGGCACCGATTCAATAAACGAAGATCCGCTGTTTACAGACCCTGCAGCAGGGTTGTTTACATTAAAAGAAGGTTCGCCAGCCATAAATGCGGCACGAGGTACTTGGGTGGCTAAAACAGACTTTACAGGCAAGGGCAGACAGCAGGGGAAAGAAGACCTCGGAGCTTTTGAAAGGTAGAACAAAAAGTTGTACAACCATATTTTTTTCATATATTTGCACCCCGCAAAGAAAAAGGAGGTGGTATAAAACATGATAATAGTTCCTATAAAGGACGGCGAGAACATAGAGAGAGCATTAAAGAAATTTAAGAGAAAGTTCGAGAAGACTGGCATTATAAGAGAGCTCAGAGATCGTAAGACCTTTGAAAAGCCTTCTGTAAAAAGGCGTGCCCAGTTAATGAAGGCAATCTATGTAAAGCACCTTCAGATTAATGAAGAATAATCAGCTTATAATATGACCGGATTTAGATACAGTTGTATCCGGTGCTACCAAATAATAGAAAGAGATAACCGCACTACTATGGGTTATCTCTTTTGTTTATGGAGGAATGTTAGGCGTGTATTTTATCCACAGCTTGGTCTAATAGTTTTTTTGAGTTAATTTTGTTTCATGGGATGTTTGAAGGATTTTCTGGATTTTCTGTTAGTGAAAAAAAGATACTCTTCCAGAACTGCCGAACTTTATGAGCGTGCAGTGGCAGATTTTTTAGTGTATGCCCATGCAGAGCGTTTTGAAAGTTTTCAGACGTCATCGCAAGCGCCTGCCAAAGAAATGTCTCGTGAGTTTTCTTGCGCTTCATCGCGAGCGCCTGCCAAAGAGTTGTATAGGATTCATGCATTTGCGTTCAGCCTGTCAGATGAAGATGTTATAGAAGCTCTTCAATATCAGATAATAAGAGGGTATGTATCTTCTTTGATGGATAATAATTTAGATGCTCGTACAGTAAATCTGCATTTGAGTGCACTCAGTACCTTCTGTAATTATTTGGTTAAACAAGAAAAGTTAGCAACCAATCCGGTAAAAGAAGTTGTGCGGCCTAAAGAAAAAAAACGTTTGCCGCCTTTCTTTACTCCCGATGTTTTGCAACAATACTTCGATGCTCCAATAGCCATAAACATAAAGGATTCGGATTCTGCCCACGAAAACATAAAACAAACTTACTGTGCTGTTAGAGATAGGCTTATAGTAACTCTGCTTTTCAGTACCGGGCTTAGGCGCGCAGAGGCTGTATTGCTAAAAATAAGTGATATAGATCTTATAAGACACACAATCAGCATTATAGGAAAAGGTAACAAGCAGCGTTTTGTGCCTATAACAAACTTGCTGGCAGAGAAGATAGAAGACTACCTTGTGCTGCGCAATGCTTTTTTGAACGAGATATCTTCCGGTGCCATAAGGCATGATGCCATAAATTCCTATGCAGCCAACGGCCATTCGGCAGATACCCCCGATCCTGTTCCTGCCTCAGATAAAATAAATGACTTTTTTCTTACAAACCGAGGCAAACCTCTATATCCCGAGTTCATAAACAAAGTTGTTACAACGGAACTGTCGGGAATAAAGGCAATTGCCGGGAAAAAATCGCCACATACACTACGTCATAGTTTTGCCACTGCCCTCCTTAACAATGGGGCAGATCTGAACAGCATCAAAGAAGTGTTAGGACATTCTAATCTTGCTGCCACACAGGTTTATACCCACAATTCCTTTGAAAAACTCCGAGAGATTTATAAAACTGCTCACCCAAAAGCCAAGAAATGAATCTACATTCGGCTAACCGTATGCTACTTATGGAGGCTGGTTTGCGTAACCCAAAATTTATCTTTAACTTTACTTGAACTACGAGTAATCTTTTAACTATAACTAAATTCAGCGATATATGAAAAAGCTTTTCCTTAGTGTAATGTTATTAGCCATGTTTTCTGTTCTCTCGAATGCTCAACAAGGCTTAAAAAAGGTTTATGACGAAACGATAGAACCACTTGAGCAGATAGATAAAGCTGTAGAAAAGGCTAAAAAAGAAGGTAAGTTTGTTATATGCCAGCTTGGAGGTAATTGGTGCCCTTGGTGCTTAAAGTTTGCCGATTATATCACCAACGATGCAGAAATCAGCAAGATAATTGCGGATAACTATGTTTACATCCATGTAAATTACAATCCGAGAATGGCAAAAAGCAAAGATGCAGAAGTAGTTAAGAAATCGCAGAACCTGCTGAAAAGACTTAACAATGCAGGCCGTTTCGGTTATCCTGCTCTGATTGTATTAGATGGCAACGGCAAGGTTATACACATTCAAGATTCCGGTTATTTAGAAGAAGGCGAGAGCTACAACAAGAAAAAAGTGATGAGTTTCCTAAAGAATTGGACTCCCAAAGCTGTTAAATAGCGATAAAGTTAATCTATGAAAAAACTATTGCTTACAGTTGCAGCAGTTATGCTGGCGGCTATGTTATTTGTCCCTAAGGTGGTCAGTGGGCAGACGGCGTCAAAAGGTTACTATTTAGAAAAGTATCATCGTGGTTTTTATATAGAGAGAAAAAGAAGCGGCGAAGGCGATGGCTTTATGTGAGAGGCAAGGGATGACGCTATATTGGAATTTCTTAATGATGAACAAAATCAAAACAAAAATTATGAAAAAGATTTTTTTATTTTTAGTAACTACAGTTTTGCTTTTTGGATGCAGTAAATCTGAAACAGAAATAAACATCGAAACAGCGCAATATTATGTAAAATATGAAGCCAGCACAAATTCAAAATATATAGGTAATATATTCAGCGTGAGCGTTAATACAGATAAAGGGATTCAGACATTCACAGGCGGGCACACCTTTGAACAAACTTTTGGACCTTTCAAAAAGGGCTTTGTGGCCACAATAGAGGGGAAAGATAGCTCTCCTGGAGGTGTTTCTACTGTCATAGTAAACATATCTGTAGCTCGTGGGCAAGAGCCATTTGCGTTAAAGGCTACCAACTCTGGTAGCGGAACGGTATCCGCTACATATACAATAGATTATTAAACTAAAAAAAATCTTATTGTTATTCACATAGCTGTCTGTTTTAGCTTGTTCTAAGAGTAGCACAGAAAACAAGAGTTATACTATTGAGTATAGCGTTTCCTATGATGCTGTAGTATCAAACAAACTTACAGTGTTTGATAATGATGACATAGAAGATTAGTTTATCCGTTATAGAGTTGGATATCTAAGGTTCGTGAGAGATATTGCTTTATATTTAGGAAGAGAAGAACTGCTAAAAGAGTTAGAGGCGTTAAAGTGTAAGTCGTCTGAACTCTTTCTCCAGTTGGAGTATATGATGGGCTTATCTGTATCATAACCCTCACTTGGACGGCTTAGATAATATCTTTGCATTATGAACGTTTTGGCATTATTAATTGCTTGGGTGTTAGCACAATCAGAGCGCAATAAATTTGCCGCCTACGACGCAGATAAATGGTTGAAAAAATACGGCGCAGAGCTGTTTTTTTTTGCCCGAAAATGAATTTACCGTAATCGGTGGTATAACGTTTTTTCTTCACGAAGAAACACTAACAGCAAGCCGCATAGGCTTTTGCGAGAAAGGTAAGATTACAGAACAGGCCGAAATTTTGAAAAGACTATTCTCAAAACTTGATAGCGTTGATTTTTATTAAATTATATCAAAGCTGTGAGAGATTATCTGATAAGCAGGTTAGGGACTTCAGAACCGGTCGCATAGAGCTTAATGAAGGGGACCTTAGCATCTAGGTAATATATTCGAGTTGGGAGAATTGAAAGAAGATGCAGCATGTGCAAAATTTGCACATACTGCATCCGATGGCAAAATCTACCAGACACAATTCTACAGTCTCGACGCCATCATTGCTGTGGGCTACAGAGTGAACTCTGTCCGTGCTACCCAGTTCCGACAGTGGGCTACAAGTGTACTGCGCCAGTATGCCATCCGTGGCTATGTACTCGACAGAAAACGCATGGAAAATGGGACTTTTCTCGGAGAAGACTATTTCGAGCATCTGTTGGCGGAGATTCGTGAAATTCGTCTTAGTGAACGGAGGTTTTATCAGAAACTGACAGACATCTACGCTACTGCGGTGGACTATAATCGCGATGCTCCAACTACAAGACTATTCTTCAAGATGATTCAAAACAAGATGCACTTTGCCGTACATGGTCATACGGCAGCAGAGCTGATTGTGGAGAGGGCATCTGCCAACAAGGAACACATGGAGCTGGCCACATGGGAGAATACTCCTGATGGGAAAATTGTTAAAACAGATGTATCCATTGCAAAAAAACGTGTGTATTCGCCAACCTTTGTTCTTCGGTGAATGACGGATGCGTGATATTAGCAACGGTGTTCTATTTTTCTTGGAAAAAAGAAAATCTAAGAATCACAAAATTTACATTCGGACAAAATAAATTTTACCGAATGGCTTCCGTTTTCTGGCTCTGTGCATTATATTTGCGATAGAATTAAGCAAATAAAAGATTATGTCTAAAGAAAAACTTGAGGCCATAAGAGAAAGAAAAGTTAAAGAAGCTGAAGCTTTTTTCAAGAAGTATGGAGTAGAGACAAGAGATTTTTGCCTCGAAAATCAACAAGATTCTTCGGATTCTTATAAGACGGTTCAATTGTCTAATAATACAAATTCTATGATTTGCTTTTAGGGTATGCCTACTTGGGATGAAATTTTAAAGGATGTAAGTAGTTTGCCTAATATTTACGATTTAACAAGACGTAAATACATTAAAGATTTGAGTGACTATACAGGCCGCAAACATTGTAGAAGAGTGGCTAAATGATAATATGTTTTCAAAAGATAAAGACAAATCTGTAAGAGTTAAAAAGATTCTCTCTCAGCTGTCTGATCATTCAAAGACACTATCTCATAGCAGGCATTTGGGAATGAATGAGATTAAGGATATAGGTCTAAAGGTGGAAGAACTGGAAGAAGACCAAAAGTTACAAGATTTAGTCTTAAGTGTCCATCATGCAACGATTATAAGCCTTACGCAAACCCATGCCGTAAAGATTATGGAAAATAATATAGGAAAATCCTATGTGCAAATAAGCAATTAGTCAGATTCTCATAACTATCAGCACTAAAACTAAAGGTCGGAGGTATCCGGCCTTTAGTGTTCTTTGGGTTTGTTCGTGCGCCTACAGCATGAGTGCTATGCGTGATGTGTTTAGCGGTTAGCTGTATGCAATTCTTTGGGTTTCTTTATGCAACCACGGCAGAAGCTATGTACTCTATCTTTTGCGATTAGCGGTGTAAGATTCTGCGCTTTAGATTCTGTTTGATTTCTTTTGGCAGTAGGAACAGATATACAAAGCTGCCGAGTGTAATCAGATGCGCTAAACCTACCAATATGGCTCTTAGCAGGGTTTCGGTTAGGTTGAAATGGATGAGTATTGCCGGCACACCGCACAAGACTACTATCAAAAGGTTTAACGCTAAGGTTGTTACAATTCTCTTTACGGAAAATTGTGGTACAAGTTGTTTTAGTACAAATGAGGTGGCTAATAAGATAATAAAGCCCATTCCCAATGTTACCCAATATATAGAAAGTGGGCCTACTCCTAATTTTAAGACTATGTATGCCACAGGAAGGCTCATCAGATAGAGGCCACCATATACAATGCTGAATTTGCGAATTTTTCCGGTGGCCATAACTCCGGATACAACCGTATTTGTAACAAGGTTTATAAATCCAACAAGGAGTTGTATGCTACAAAAAGCTACAATAAAATCTATATCGCTTCTGCCGAGCCATAGTTGAGTGAGGTTTTTCATCTCTAATATAGCTGGCAGTGTAATTACTCCCATTATCAATGTAGAATATCTTACAGCAGTATAGATAGATTCATTCATATCTTCTGCTCTGTCTTTGGCATACAGTTTTACAATTTTAGGGTTAAATGCAGTTGATATGCTGTTAGCAAGCCCCATTATTAAGCCGTATATGGTGGTGGCCAAGCCGCTCGCAGAGTTTAGTACTACACCAAAGAATATGTTAATCAAGAAATTATTTCCCTGTTGCCGTGCGGTTACAGACATGTTTCTGAAAACATTCCAGGCGCTGAATGAAAGCAGGGGCTTTATGTATTTTTTTTCGCTGCATAACCTGAGCTTGCATTCTTCAAAATTCAAACGGCAGAAGAGATAGTATGCCAAAAGGGTAATAATATGAACGGCCACTATCAAGAAGGCGTATAGAATAAGCTTATCTACTTTCACTACCAACAGAATATAAACAGAACCGAGTTTTAGCAGTGAGTTCAGAATTTCTATATAGGCATATACGCCCATTCTTTCGTGTGCAATAATGGAAGCGTTGAACGGGGTTTGAATAAATGTAATTATCATGCACGCTATGCTTGCCTGAAATGTCCAGAAAGCTGCATCCATTCTGCCTATCGGGATATTTAAAACATTGTAGAGAAACCATAGTCCTACAGTTTCTGAAACAACCAGAACGATTAGTGCAAATATAATTTGAGCAAAAAGGGCAGATGCGAATGTTTTGCGCAGGGTGTAGTAATCGCCTTTGCCGAGGTTGAAGATGAGAAAACGGCTTATGGCATTGCTCATAGATGTGTTTAGGAAGGCTACTGCGGCTACAATTGATCCTACCACGCCATATATACCGTAATCTACAACTCCTAAGGTGTTTAAAACAATTCGTGTGGTATAGAGCCCCACAAACAGAATCAGCAACATACGCACTGCAAGCATTACAGCATTTTTGGCAACTCGTGCGTTGGAAGATATTTGTGGTTCCATACCAATAATCAGCGTATTTACAGGAAATCTACATTGAAAATCAGGGCAAAAATAATCCTTTTTGAACTAACAAAAAAACTTTGTTTTTAGGCTTGTTTTTTGTATATTTACAATACAGTTTAACCAATAAAAAAATATGATTATGGAAATTAGAATCCAATCAGTAAAGTTTGACGCAGATGAAAAGCTTCTTGCTTTTGTAGAGAAAAAGGTTGAAAAGCTTGAGAAGTTCTTTGATGGTTTTATGGAGGCTGATATTACTTTGAGTTTGCTTCCTGATCAGTTAAACAAAGAGTGTAAGGTAAAACTGCAGGTTCCTGGCGATGATATTATAGTTGCCAGAAATGCCAAAAGCTTTGAGGATGCAGTTGTAGATTGTGTAGATGTACTCAAAGCTCAGCTGGTTAAACTAAAGGAAAAGAAGTTCGGCAGATAAGAGTAAACCTGTCAGAAGAACAGGTTTACGATAGCCTCAGAATCAACACCTGCAAAGTAGGCGCTCACATCAAGGGTGCCTACTTTTTTATTGATGGCTTCTCGGGTATGAGGGGTACCTTCTATGGCGGCTATGAATTCTTCTGTTGGGCGTATGAAAAAATAGTCTCCTTTTATGCTGAGGTTTTTGATAAAGCCGTCTTTTACGTTGAAGAAAATCTCGATTAGTGCGGCAGAAAATTTTTTTATGTTGCTGAAATTATATTCAGGACTCTTGCCAAAATTCCAACTGTCTGTTTTGTAACGCTTGTGCTCAAGTTCTGCAATTGCTTGTTGCTGCTGTGCAGAAAAGTTGTATGGAGTTATATCGCTTGAATGTAGGCATATATATCGTCCTAAAAAATCTTTGAACCACTGAATATCTGCATATTCAGCCTGTGGCTCTGTCTGTGGTTCAACTCCGTGTTCTGTCTGTTGTTCAGCCTGTGGTTTAGCGCAATATACGTTTTGTGGTTTGGTAGTCTGCTTGGCGTGGAACTCGGTGCTCGGCTGCTCTTGTAGTCGTTGTCGTTCTCTAAGTGCTGTAGCTGCAATATCGTTTTGTAGTATGCCTTCTAATGTAAGGTGCTCTTTTATGTTGGTAACTCTTTTTACATTGCTTTTAACAGCCTTGCCTATAAATTTTTCAGGCCGCGATTTCAAGGCTTTTGAAAGGTTGGTTTTACTTACGTCAAACATAAGGGTTCCGTGCATAAGAACTCTGTTGTTATGAATACAGATAGCATTGCCGGAGAATTTTAATCCGTTGATTGTAAGGTCGTTTCTTCCTTGAAGTTGGGCCTCTACACCTATGCTGTGCAGGGCTTTAAGTATGGGCAATGTAAAGCGGCTAAACATTGTTGCGGTATCTGCAACAGCATTCATATTTTGTATAAAGGTAAAGTTTAGGTTACCTAAATCGTGAAATACAGCTCCACCGCCGGTTAGCCTTCTTACTACGGGAATATGGTGCAGAGTGGTGTATTCTGTATTTATTTCGGCAATGGTATTTTGATACTTTCCTACAATTATAGAGGGGGCATTTATCCAGAGCCGGAACACATCTTCTGTTATACTTTTCAGAAGGAATTCTTCTTCTGCAAGATTGAAATATGGGTTTGTGCTTGTGTCTGAAATATAAATCATTGCCAGAAACAAAAATCGTGGTGGTGTTATTTTATCGAATCTCTCTAATAGCTCTGCGATATGCAAGTATGTTTATTACCGAGGCAGAGATTCTGTAGAAGATGTAGCCTGTTATAATTCCGAGTAGGGCACCGCATAGCACATCTCCCAAAAAGTGTCGGGCAAGATAAACTCTGCTGTAGCAGACTGCTGTGGCCAGCAGGAAAATAAAGAAACTGAACCACTTTCTTCTGATAAATAAACTTATGGCCGTAGCAAAAGCAAAGAAGTTGAATGCGTGGTTAGATACAAAACTCCATGCCCCTCCCTTTCCATCTGGTGTGCGTACAAGATCCCAAGTGTAGAAATCATATCCTGGCCTAAGGCGGTGAAAATAAGGCTTTATAACATCGTGTCCAACTATGTCTGCAAATGCAAAAGCGGCAAGGCAGCACAGCAAAATAATGCTAACAATTTTCCAAGAGTTATAGTATTCTCTGTTTCTTATGGCGAATCTCTTTCGGCCTATTATGTACAACACGATTAGGGCATATAGCGGTATCATAGCATATTTGTTGGAAAGGAAGAGCATTATGCTATCCCAGAATGGGGAGTGCCAACTATTTATGGCTACCGAAACTGTTCTGTCTAAATTCAGGAGACCTTCTATCATTACTCAGTTGGTTAAGTGATTGTACAGGGCTATTGATAATACTTTGCTTATAATGTTTTTTTGATCTTGCTTTTGCCTTGTTAGTTAAGTAATTGTAAAGAATTACTTGTGTAATGTTTCCCAAATTAAGTCTTTAAGCTCTTTTATGCCTTCTCCGGTAACAGACGAAATAAATACATACGGAATCTTTTTTGGCACTTTTCTTTTCAACGATGCGATAAGATCTTTGTCTGCCCCAAGAAGATCGCACTTTGTGATGGCGAGTATTCTCTGCTTGTCTAACAGTTCGGGGTTATACATCTTTAACTCTTTGAGGAGTATGTTGTACTCATGTGCAATCTCTAAGTTTTCAGCCGAAACTAAAAACAGCAGTATGGAGTTTCTTTCTATGTGGCGCAGGAATCTGTGCCCCAATCCTCTGCCTTGATGAGCTCCTTCTATTATGCCAGGAATATCTGCCATTACAAAAGACATATCGTCGTAATAGCGTACAATTCCGATACTTGGTTCTAATGTGGTAAAGGCGTAGTCTGCAATTTTAGGGTGGGCGGCAGATACGGTAGAAAGCAGGGTGGATTTGCCTGCATTAGGGAAACCTACCAAGCCTACATCTGCCAATACTTTCATTTCCAGTATAAACCATCCGGCACTACCAAGCTCTCCTTCTTGTGCAAATCTTGGCGTTTGGCGAGTTGCGGTTTTGAAGAAAGCATTGCCTTTGCCGCCTCTGCCTCCTTTCAGTAGGGTGCAAGTTTGTCCGTGTTCGGTTACTTCTCCTATTATCTCTCCTGTTTCTGCATTCTTGGCAACTGTTCCTAATGGTACTTTTAGTATAACGTCTTTTGCATCGGCTCCAGTACAGAGATTGCCGCTGCCGTTTACCCCATTTTCTGCCGATATGTGTTTGCGATATTTCAGACTTATGAGAGTCCACATCTGGCTGTCGCCCTGCATTATAATGCTGCCTCCTTTACCGCCGTCGCCTCCATCAGGCCCGCCTTTGTCTATAAATTTTTCTCTGTGCAGATGCATTGAGCCATTGCCCCCGTTGCCGGAGGTGAGGTGTAGTTTAACATAATCTACAAAGTCTGTGTTTGGCATAATGCTGTGATATTTCGGTTAGTTACTCAAGCTCTTTGCAGATACACGCAAACACATCTTCTATGCTTTGTTCTCCTTGAATCTCAAAGTAGTTGCCTTTGTTCTTGTAATAGTCTATAAGTGGCTCTGTTTTCTTATGATAGGCTTCTATCCTATTCAAAATTATGGCAGAGTTGGCATCGTCTTTTCTGTCTTCGAGTTTGGCGCGTAATGAAATTCTCTCAAATATGGTGGAGTCTTTAATAATTAGGGAAAGAACTTTGTTCACCTGCTCGCCTTTTTGCTTGAGCATTTCATCGAGTTTCTCTGCCTGGGCAATGGTACGCGGGAACCCGTCTAATAGAAAACCATCCACTTCTTTGTGCTGCTCAAAGGTATGCCGGATCATGTCGATAACCATCTCATCTGGAACAAGATGTCCATCTTCTATAATGTGCTTGGCTACCATCCCAAGCTCGGTGCCATCTGCAATTTCCTTTCTGAGCAACTCTCCTGTGGAAATGTGCATAAGATTGAAATTCTCTGCTATTAACTTAGCCTGTGTCCCCTTGCCTGCACCTGGGGGGCCAAACAGAATATAGTATTTCATGCTATGTTTTATAAAATGTTTATATTCTTGCGTTTACTGGTTTCTTCCTCGTCTAAAACGTATATGTCTTTGTATTGCCTGCCAAGTTGGTCGTAGTCTAAACCGTAGCCTACTATAAAGTCGTTTGGTATTTCAAGGGCAGGATAGTCTATTTTTATGGTGCCTGTGTAGTGCCCCGGTTTTAACAGAAGCGAGCAGTATTTTATTTCTCTGGCACCGGAGTCGCGGAGGATAGTGTCTAACTCTTGTACAGTGGCTCCGGTATCTACAATGTCTTCAACAACAATAACACTACGGCCTTTAACACTTTTTGTAAGCCCAAGCATCTGTTTTACTTCTCCTTTTGAGGAGGTGCCTTCGTAGGAAGCAAGGCGAATGAAACACATTTCGCATTCAAAGTCTATGCGTTTCATCAGATCTCCAAAAAACATAAAGGAACCTGTTAATACTCCGAGAAATAGCGGAGTATCTACATCTTTCATGTCTTGATTTATTTTTTGCGCCACATTATCTACTGCTTCTTGTATCTGACTGTATGTCATATACAGCCGGAAGCTTTTATCGTAAAGTTGAATGTTTTTCATTGCCTGTAGTATTGTATCAACCACCAAATTTAGGTAAATTTGCCCAAAAGTAACCGAACTGTAAATAAATACTCTCAAATGAAACCTATAGTTAGTATAATAATGGGCAGCACTTCAGATTTGAAGGTTATGGAGGCGGCTGCTGTTTTTCTGAATGAGATGCAAATACCTTTTGAAATCAATGCTCTTTCTGCTCATCGTACACCTGAGCAGGTAGCAGACTTTGCGGCTGGTGCTTGTGAGAGAGGCATACGTGTTATAATAGCCGGAGCCGGTGGAGCTGCACATCTTCCGGGGGTAATAGCGGCATCTACAACGCTTCCTGTAATAGGCGTGCCTATAAATTCTTCAAACTCTATACAGGGAATAGATTCTGTGTTATCTATATTGCAGATGCCTTCTGGAATACCTGTGGCTACTATGGCTGTGGATGGAGCTAAGAATGCTGCCATTTTTGCGGCGCAGATTTTATCCCTGTCGGATGCTACTATAAGGGAGAAATTTGGCAAGTTTAAGGCAGAGTTGGCAGAAAAAATTACAAAGGCAAATGCTGAGCTTAGTGCTATTAAATTCAAATATAAGGTAGATAAATAGGCTCCTTGTCCGCCTTTGTCCGCACTGCATAAGGGTCAATTTTATCGTATGGCATCCCGTCTTGGATACGGGGTGCTATTTTTGTTTCTATGTGGGATTGTATAAACAAGCTTAGTATGTGTGAGCGGTATGTGGGTGGCAGTGTGGTTAAAGGGCTATTATTGTTTTTATGTGTTTTAGGGCTGAGTAACGGAGCCTTGTTAGCGCAGCAACCGGAGGAGGAAATAGAGCGGATATATGATGCTGTTTCAATAGCAGACGAGGAGGGCACAGATACTTATGGAGAAGAAATTGTTGCTCATCTGCAACGGCTAAGAAGAAAGCCTTTGAACATAAATTCGGCTTCCAGAGAAGCGCTTTTGTCTATTATGTTGCTTACTGATTTTCAGGTGGAATCTATTTTGTCTGCAGTTGCAAACAGCGGGGCTATCCTGTCTTATGCGGAGTTATCGCTACTTTACGGATTCAACGAAAAAATAGTGGAGCGCTTAAAACCATATATTGTTCTCGGTGAGGCCGGGAGCAAATCTCATGGCTTTATCAAAGACCAGAATACAACATTGTATGGCAAATATCAGAGAACTCTGCCCAATGAATCTGAGCAATACATTATGCGTGCAAGGTTTTCTTATCGCGAAAAATTATTGCTTTCTGCAATATATAAGGCATCTTCTTCCAAGACGTATGCGCAAAAGTTATCTACAATAGGGTTGTCTTATTCCGATATAAATTTGGGCAAAGTACGCATAGACAAGTTGGTGGCGGGAGATTTTTATGCTCGTATGGGGCAGGGGCTATGTGCGTGGAATGGCTTCTCATACTCTTTTAATTCAGAAACCTACGGTTATGTAAAAAATGCAGAAACAATATCGGTATATACCAGTTCAGATACCTCAAAAATACTGCGAGGCATTGCGGGCACCTTATCTGCCGGCAAGTTTGCTCTGAGTTGCGGTTATTCCGTAAAAGATAAAATTTCGGTTGCGAGGCTTACATATATGGCTAAAAGAAGCCGCTATGGAATTTCTTATAGCGGGGTAGGAAATCTAAGTAATGTTTTTTCTCTCGATGTTCTCTTTACCGGCAGGAGTTTCATAGGTTTTGCAGAGGTTGCAAGGAGTTTGGTTCGGGCAGAAGAAGGTGCTGTAAAAGAAGGCTTTGCCGTGCTTTCAGGTCTATCTAAAGAATTTAGTAACTATTCTTTGCACCTGCTGCTGCGCTCTTATCAGAAAGATTTTTATTCTCCAATGGGAGGGGCCTATTCTTCTATCAGCCGCATAGAAAATCAACTGGGAGTTTCTTTAAGAATGAGCGGGCCGATATATGGCAGAACGGGCTTTGTAGTGGGTGCGGATTATACACTCTATCCTGCTCCCCGATACCGCATTAAAGACCCTTCGTGTTCTACAAAGGCTTACATTAAGTTTACGCTCAACGATTCGTCTTTTGGAATTCCGGCACGTAACTACCTTTGGATTAAGGGCTCTGTTAAATATAACCTGCAGTATTCTTCTTCTGTTGTAAAAGAGCTCAGCTATGATTTTAAGCTGGGAGGCACTTTATCTTTGAGTAATTCTATGGCGTTGGTTACGAGGGCAGAATTAAATGTAACCGAAGCTGATAGAATAGGTAAAGCTCTGTCTGTTAGCCTAAAAGGTGATATGTTAAAAGGGGGCTTGGTAGCTTCTGTGGGTGTGATTTATTATGATGCCCAAAGCTGGAAATCCAGAATCTATTTTCCTCAATCTGATTTGCCTTATTCTTTTACATCTACATTATTGTATGGCAGGGGGATAGATGGATGGGGGCAAATAAAGATGAGGCTCAGTCGTGGTCTGAGCCTCTATCTTAAATATCAGCACAACAGAGGTAAAAATATGATAAAAGGAGCTCTGATAGCAGATTTATAATTCTTCTTCTCGCATAAGTTTTTCGTAGTAAGAATCTATCTTACGCAGTTCTTTTGGAATGTCTATATTCTGTGGACAATGTGGCACGCAGTGGCGGCAACCTATACAGTGGTCAGACATTCTTTCTGGCGATATTTTTCGGGCGTAGCCTACAAGAAAAGCCTTTCTTGCCTTTTTGTAGATAGGGTCTTGCTTAGAAGACGGCATGTTACCATCGTTTATGCATTTATTGTAATGCAAGAGGTTTGCCGGTATGTCTATTCCATAAGGGCAAGGCATACAATACTTACAATCGTTACAAGGTATAGTAGGATATTTGAGCAACATCTGTGCTGTTTGCTCAAGAAATTCCATATCAGCTTCGGTTACGGGTTCTAATGGGCAGTAAGAACGCAGGTTGTCTTGCAAGTGTTCCATGTAGGTCATGCCGCTTAATACCGTAAGTACTCCGGGGAAGGAGCCTACCCATCTGAATGCCCAAGAGGCTATACTGTTCTGTGGCTTACGCTGTTTTAGCGTTTGTGCCACATGTTCGTGTACATTAGCTAATCTCCCGCCTAAAAGAGGTTCCATTATAACTGCGGGTATGTTTCTCTTTTGAAGCTCGTTATACAGATATTCTGCATCTTGGTTTCTCTTGTTGAGTTCGTTGGCATGCTTCCAATCTAAATAGTTCATTTGTATTTGCACAAAGTCCCATTTGTATTTGTCGTGATTGGCAAGCAAGAAGTTAAATACTTCTACATCGCCATGATATGAGAAGCCAAGATTGCGTATTCTTGCTTCTTCTCTTTCTTTTAGAAGAAAGTCTAACATTCCGTTTTTCAGATAGCGGCTTTCAAAATTCTCCATTCCACCATTACCCACACTATGGAGCAGGTAATAGTCTATATAATCTACTTGGAGCATTTTGAATGAGTTGCGGTACATCTTAATAGATTCTTCTCTGCTCCATGTAGATTGTGCAAAATTTGAGAGTTTTGTAGCTATGGTATATTCATCTCTCTTGTGTCTGGCAAGTGCTATGCCAGTGGCTTTCTCGCTTTGTCCTTTGCAGTATGCTGGAGAGGTGTCGAAGTATGTAACTCCATGTTCTATGGCATAGTCCACAAGTTTATTCCACATCTGTTGGTCTATGGCACTATCAGACTCTCTTGTACTTGTATTATCTATACTTGGTATGCGCATACAGCCATAACCCAACAAAGAAACTTTCTCCCCTGTTTTAGGGTTGAGGCGGTATGTCATCTTATCTGTAGGAATCGGGCCTAACGGGCTGGTTGGCTCGGTGTTAGTTTTATTTGATTTGCACGAGGTTAAGCCTCCGGTTACGGCAGCGGCTCCCAATATAGCTGAGCCAATGCCAGCTTTTTTTACAAAGCTTCTTCTTGTAATTTTTTTATTTTCCATAATGCTTGGCTCTAAATAAGTTTATGTTGCTGATGCCCTTCTACATATATTGCGCTAATAGGGCGTACAGGACACACATATTCGCAGGCCCCGCAGCCTATGCACTTGTTTTCGTTTACAACAGGGAATGCTGGTCCCTGTTCATTATCCGGATCTACTGCAACCATGGTTATTGCACCAACAGGGCAGTGTCTTCCGCAATTGCCACAGCTAACACCGTCTGTCATAGGCAAACATGCGCCGGCATCCCAAACTGCATGACCTATCTGTACGGCAGATTTTTCTTCGCGTTGTATCTTTTTTATGGCACCGGCAGGGCAGACCTCGCTACACTTTGTACATTCTATACGGCAGTAGCCTTTTTCATAAGAAGAGCGTGGCTGCATAAGAGTCATAAGGTCTGAAGATGGCCTTAATACTTTGTTGGGGCAGGCCGAAACGCAGAGTTGGCAACCCGTACAATGTTTTGTAAAATGGTCTATTCCAACGGCTCCCGGAGGTACTATTTCTGTTTCTCTGTGTAGAACTTCTTTTGGGGTTATAGTAGCAAGCCCTCCATCTGTAAGTTTGTCTTGAGCTCTTGCTACAACAGTAGAGGCCACTGCTACGGAGGCGGTTGCTATAAAAGAACGCCTTTGTATGCCGCTTTCAGAAATCTCTGTTTTTGCAGAGGCAGGGTTCTCTGCAGCATATCGTTTAGATGTGTATGAAACCGCATTCTTTTTGCACTTTGTTATGCAGTCTCCACAAACAACGCATCTTGAATAATCTATAGAGTAATTATCTATGTCTATACAAGAAGCCTTGCAATTCTTTACGCACATTTTACATCCAACACATTTACTCTTATCTATTGCAGGGCGGAAAATGGAGAATCTGGCCACAAAGCTAAGAATGGTGCCTACCGGGCAGATTGTGTTGCAGTATGTTCTCCCGTTTCTCCATGCAAGTACAATTAGAATAATGAGAGTTATTGCTGCAATTGCAAATGTGGATATTGATTTAATCCACACATCTTTGTGATAGAAAGTATAGCTTTCTGCCCTTTCTGCAAAATATGCCAGAATATTATTACCCCACATGTACAGAGGTGCTAACAGATTGTTAGCTATTCTGCCATAGGAGCTATAAGGAGCAAGCAGGGCTACAAACGATGCTACACCTACCAAAAAGGCAATTATGAATAAGGCCAGAATTATGTAGCGTAGCCAACTCTTTTCCTTGGAATATGTGTAGCGGTTCTTTTTTGCTTTTTTACCCATCCAGCCAAAGATATCTTGCATTACGCCGAGCGGGCAAATAATTGAGCAATAGATTCTTCCAAAGAGGAAGGTTAAGAGTAGCAGAGAACATACGACAATTAGATTTGTCGCTAAAAGTGCAGGAAGGAACTGTATCTTTGCCATCCAGCCGAAATACCCATGAAATGTTCCGGTGAAATCTAAGAACAAGATGGTGATCAGGATAAAGAAGATGGCCGCAAGAACAACTCTGATCTTTCTTAGCATAATAGTGTATATTTGAAAGTTATCTGAAAGTTATCGTTTGTAAATGTACACAAAAGATTTCAGATATGCCAAGATATCGCAAGTTATGTCGGAACTATGATACGCAATAATCCGCAACAGTCCGTAATAATCCGTAATAATCTGTAATAATCCGCAGCAACCCGTAAACAGATGTATATATCTGGTTTTACGGAGCTATATGGGATAAGCGCAGGTGTGTTTGGCTTATGGTGTATGCTGTAACTATTTTACTTTTAGCTTCTTGCCGGCATGAATAACAGATTTTGCCGTAAGACCGTTCAGTTTGAGAAGATCGTTGAGGCTCATATTGTTTTTCTTGGCAATTCCGTATAGGGTATCTCCTTTCTTTACGGTGTAAGTCTTTGTAGAAGAGCCGCTACCTGAAGAAGAGCCGCTGCTTCTTGATGTAGAAGGCTGTCTTGATGGGGTAGTGGAATTGCGATGTATTATTAGGGTACGACCAACTTTTACACTGTTCTTAGACAGATTGTTCCAGTCTTTAATCTGGCTTGTGGTAACTCCGTATCTTTTGGCTATTGAAGCTAATGTCTGCCCTTTCTTAACTTTGTGATAAATTCTGGAAGAACTGTTTTCGTTATCCTTGTAGTTGTTGTAAACTATAGGGTTAAAGTAGATGCTGTCTTTGTAGGAATAGATGTTTTTTTCGTTATCTACAAATGGTGCTGTATAATTGTATGGCAGGCGGAGTATCATGCCTTGCGGTGAGCCTGGTATAATATCTTTCAAGTATTGTGGGTTGAGCTGGCGTATTTCTTGTACAGGAATTCCTATTACTTCTGAAATTTGCTCAAAATGAAGGTTCTTGTGAATCATGAAAGTATCTACATGTGCCGGCATGGCAACTCTTTCTGGTACAATGTTGTAATTTTTATAATACTTTAGCATATAGAGCGCACCTACAAAAGATGGCATATAGCCTCTGGTTTCTTTTGGAAGATATGGGTAAATGCTCCAGAAGTCTCTGCTGCCAGCCCTTCTTATTGCCTTGTTTACATTTCCAGGGCCGCAGTTGTAAGACGATATTGCAAGAGCCCAGTCGCCAAAAATTGTGTACGAGTCTTTTAGGAAGCGGGCTGCAGCATCGCAACTTTTTTCGGGATCAAATCTTTCGTCTATGTATGAGTTTATTTCCAAATTGTATTGTTTTGCCGCTGAATATATAAACTGCCACATACCTTTTGCATTTGCACTCGATACGGCAAACGGATTGAGGGCAGATTCTATAATAGCCATGGCGGCCAATTCTTTAGGCAAACCATAAGAATCGAATATATTTTCAAAAATAGGCAGGTAGTAAGCAGCCAGGCCCAGCATGGTAGCTGCTCTTCTTGGCATTCTTTCGGTATATAGAATTATGTAATTCTTTACCACACTGTTGTATGGTAAGGAAATAAAGGAGTTCATTTTTTTGAGATTCTCTATATATACCTCGTCTGGAATATCTGAAGAATAATTGGCGTTGTCCACATCTATGTTCGGCGATATGTCTGCCATAGCCATTTGCCTCTGCAAATACCATATACTCAAGAGGCTGTCTGGATCTCCGTCTGTGGAAAGATTGCCGTAAAGCTCTGCATCCCAAATACCTACGTTGCCAGGGTTTATGGAATCCATAGTTGTAGTTGTATCTGCAACTTCTATGGCTTCTTCTGCCAGAATTCTTTTAAGAGAGTCTAAGCTGCGTCTGAGCTTTTCGTTTTCTCTGAGCAATTCCTTCTTGGATTGAGCATAATAGCTGGTTGTAGAAGCTATTATACATATACAAAAACTAATGATTAGGATGCCGAGTTTTCTTGTATTCTTCATATCTCCAATGTTTTATTTTCTAAAATCTTATTCCCATCGTAACTCCGAATTTTGTGGAGTTATATGCTGGATTGTATGCCGGGTTGTATGTGTAGAATCCGCTTTGCGGAATCTCCGGTGCTATTATAGCCGGCTGTATGTTAAATGTAATATCGTCTGAAATATCAAAGTGAGCAAAATGCGCAAATACATTGGCATCTATTACATTAAGAATATAAATTAGGGTTGTGGCAAGCACAGAATAATCTCTGTTTCTTCTGTAATAATCTCTGAACCACACAGCATTTTCTGATGTAACGTGCCCGGTATAAGTGCCTTCTCCTATTTCTCTATATATGTTTCTGTACCTTTTGTATTGCTTTTGGTTAAATACCCAGCAATATCCGCTTACCATAAAACCCGCATAGTATATGGGGATGTGCCAGTAATCGCCGTTGTATGCTTGCCCTAAGCCTGGCACCAGCGAAGATAGAAACGAGGCTCTTGCGGGCAGAGGATCTTGATACGATTTGTAAGATACCGTAAGATCTGCTAACTGCCCCCAGTAGCTTGCTACTGCTCCCCATATTAGTATGTTACGCATATCTTTATCGCGAGTATTCCCGTTTTTCTTCCACTTCTGATTAAAGGCTACAGCTCCGCCGATACATCCTCCCAAAGTACCGTAAACTATAGGGAGTTTCCAATAATCTCTATTGTAAATTTGTCCTGTACCGGGTAGTACCATGGCTCCGAAAAATACATTGGAAAGGGTCATGGTATCTTTGTGAGCCAAAGACTTGAAATATCTGGATATGGTTAACCGGCGATATGTAGAATCTACTTCGTAGCTGGTAGTGTCTGTTGTGTTTTCAAAGGTAGATCTCAAAGTACCGGCTGCAGTGGGATTTATAAACTGGGCGCGGCCGGTTGTTGGCAGGCTAAGAGCGGCCAAAAAAAGCAAAGCAGCTAAAGTGTATATGAGTCTGTTGTATTTCACTACCGTGCCGTTTTACTGCAAATTATGTTCCTTTAATATATTTAGGAAGTCTTCAAGTTGCTTTTCTGTGTTGTATCTGAAGATAAGTTCTCCGCCTTTAGGTTTAGACTTCAGGATAATTTTTCCTGTAAAATATTTGCCGAGCAGGGTCTCTGCTTGTTTTGCAGAACCGCTTGCCTGAGTTTTTGGTTTAGGCTCTTTTTTCTTAGACAGAGAAGATGCCTTTTGTACAACAGCTTCTGTTTCTCTTACAGACAAATCTTCTTTAATGATTTTATCTGTTAGTGTTATCTGTTGGCGCTCATTGTCTAAAGACAGCAAGGCTTTGGCGTGTCCCATGGTTATGGCTCCACTTTTTATTGCCACCTGAATCTGGGGAGGTAGCTTTAGGAGTCTTAGATAATTGGCTATTGTAGCCCTGTTCTTTCCTACTCTTGGAGAAAGGGCTTCTTGAGTAAGGGAACATTCTTCTATCAGCCTTTGAAAGCTTATGGCAATGTCTATGGCATCCAAATCTTCTCTTTGGATATTCTCTACAAGAGCCATTTCTAACATGGCATCTTCATTAACGTCTTTTATGTAGGCCGGTATTGTTTTAAGGCCTGCCATCTTGCTTGCCCTGAATCTTCTTTCTCCACTGATTATCTGATATCTGCCAACAGAAATCTTCTTTACTGTAATGGGCTGGATAACTCCCATCTGATGTATGGAATCAGATAACTCCTGCAGCTTCTGGCGGTCAAATTCGCTTCGGGGCTGAAATGGATTCGGAACTATCTGACTGAGTTCTATCTCTTTGATGGAGGTTAGGGGAGATGAGGTTTGCTCATGCCTGATGCCCGTTTCGGCTGCATTTGAAAGCAGAGCTTCCAAGCCTCTGCCAAGTCCTTTATTTTGATTCTTATTAGACATATTCGGGCTCTTTATTGGTTCCTTGCTATTACTTCTTTTGCCAGATTAAGGTAGTTGTTAGAGCCGTTGCTCATTGCATCGTAGAGAATGACAGGCTTGCCATGACTTGGGGCCTCGCTGAGCCTTACATTTCTGTTTATGATTGTTTCAAACACCATTGTGCCAAAATGCCTTCTGACATCCTCTGCCACTTGGTTGGCAAGTCTTAACCTTGAATCGAACATCGTTAGCAAAAAGCCTTCTATTGTGAGGTCGGGATTTAATTCTCCTTGAATTAACTTTATGTTGTTGAGTAGCTTGCCCAATCCTTCAAGGGCAAAAAATTCACTTTGAATAGGGATTATAACCGAGTCTGAGGCTACTAAAGCATTGATTGTTACTGTGGCCAACGAAGGGGCGCAATCAAAAATTATAAAGTCGAACTTATTGCGGATACCGGCAATAGCTTTTTTCATAGCATTGGCTCTTTCCTCAATTTCCTCGATATTTTCTACCAGTTCTATCTCGGCACCGGCCAAATTTATATGAGATGGTGCTACACTTAGGTTTTTGATTTCTGTTTCCAGTAGAATCTCTTCTATTTTACGCTTTCCTATTAAAACCTCATATATGGTTTTCTTATCTGTGGCGTTTGGATTGAAATTTAACCCCGAAGTGGCATTGGCCTGTGGGTCTGCATCTATTAGCAAGGTCTTTTTCTCAAGAACGGCTAATGAGGCAGCCAGATTGATGGCAGTAGTGGTTTTACCAACTCCGCCCTTTTGATTAGCTATTGCAATTACTTTTCCCATTTTCTCTTATCGCTAATAATCCACACTAAAAAAGTGAAAGGTATTCTAAACAAACAAAGATAATAAAAATAAAAATAACGGATTTTATTATTTTTGCACTTGATATGAGTTCTGATAGCTGGATGGTAATAGTAAACCCCAAGGCGGGTAGCGGTAAAGGGCTAAAGGATTGGCCCGTTATCTCAAACCAGATGTACAACAGCGGCCTAAAGTTTACCTGTGTTTTTACCGAGCATAAGTTTCATGCCATAGAGCTTACCGTTAGTGCCATCAACAAAGGCTTCAGGCATATAGTGGCAGTTGGAGGAGACGGCACTATTCACGAGGTGGTAAACGGAATCTTTCTTCAGAAAACCGTGCCTACTACAGATATATTTCTTGCAGTAATACCTACAGGAACCGGAAACGATTGGATAAGGATGTATGGAATATCCGCTACATACTCAGAGGCTGTTGAGGCATTGGTGCAGAAACGTACCGTGTTGCAGGATGTTGGAAAGGTGGAGTTTATGGAAACGAGGGTTTCTCACACCAGATATATGGCCAATGTTGCCGGAGTAGGGTTTGATGCAATGGTAAATCTTAAATACAATAATCTGAAAGATGAGGGTAGGTATGGAAAGCATTTGTATTTGCGAAGCACCTTTAATACCCTTCTCAAATTCAAACACAAACATTTTAACATAACCGTAGATGGCAAGCTTTTCTATAGCGGTTTAGTATTTTCAGGTGCCGTTGGTATAGGAAGGTTCAATGGTGGTGGTATGCAGCAAACTCCAAATGCCGCAATAGACGATGGACTTTTAGACCTTACCGTAATAACCGATATGTCTAAATTAAAGGTTATGAGAAACTTTAAGCTGTTGTATTCCGGCAAGATTTATACGCTCCCAAAGGTTTTATTCAAGCAGTGTCGTACTATAGAAATAACTTCTGAACCAGAAACCAGAATAGAGATAGATGGGGAGGCGGTAGGAACTTCTCCTTTCAAGTTTTCTTTGGTGCCAAAGAGCATAAAAGTAGTGGTGGGTTCTTCTTACAAGATGTAGTTTCTGGATAGCTTGTATTTTTCTTGTCTTTATATAGGATCTACATCTATTACTGTTTGAACCGGCAGCTTCATTACTTCGATAATTCTTCTTATAGCATCTTTATTGGCCTGCAAATTCTTGTCTTTTGCCAGTTTGATGCTACAGCACAGCTGGTACTCGTCTCTGATTTTTTCCATTCGAGGAACAAACGGGCCGCTGATTTCAATAGCCGAGAAAGCTCGTGAGTTTTTTAGCACTCGTGCAAATGAATTTGCTGTATCTTCTAATTTTTTGTGGTTTTTATGCTTTAAAAATATGTTTACCAATCTTACAAATGGGGGGAAGCTGTATATGCTTCTTTCTGCCATCATATTTCCAATAGTAATATCTTCCGAAGCTGCGGGGCCTTTTATGCCTGTTTCATATTCCCAACTCAGGCGCTCAGACATTTCTATAATTTCCTTAATTACAGGATGATTTTTCTGGTTGGTTTGAATAACCAGATGGCCTTTCATATTCCTTCTGCCGCTTCTGCCCATTAGTTGAATAAATAGTTGCATGGCCTTTTCGTCTGCCCTGAAATCTTGTTGTGATAGTATAGTATCTGCTTGTATCACAGCCACAAGAGCAAGGTTCTCAAAGTCGAACCCCTTGCTTGTCATTTGAGTACCCACAAGAATATCTGTTTTTCCGCTCTCAAAATCCGACAGAACCCGCTCAGCCTCTTTCTTGCTTTTTGTAATATCTGCATCGTAGCGTGCTATAGTGGCAGTTGGGAATAGTTCTCGAAGCTCTTCTTCAATCTTTTCGGTGCCGGCTCCTCTGAGTTCCAGACTCTGTCCGTTACAGGCAGGGCAGACAGGCTTGTATGGTGTCTTGTACTCACACCAATGGCATTGCAGCGAGTTATCAAAGCGGTGGTAGCTCAAGGGAACATTGCAGTGTGGACATCTTAGAGGTTCTCCACAGTTAGCGCATTGAACAACAGGAGCATACGACCTTATGTTGCGGAAAATCAGCACTTGTTTTTTGTCTTCAATAGTTTTTTCGATGAGGTTTATCAGCTGTTGAGAGAAACTTCCCTTCATTTGTTTTGTTTTACGGGTCCAGATGGTATCTATTACCGTAATATCCGGTGGTGCAGACTGGTAGTATTTTTCTGCTAAGGCAACCCTTTCAAATTTTTTTGTATAGCAGTTAAAAAGACTCTCAAAAGAAGGGGTTGCGCTTCCCATAAGCACTTTTGCCGAATGTTTTTGGGCAAGCAGGGTGGCAGCATCTCTGCCATTGTATCTTGGTGCCGGTTCTTCTTGTTTGTAGCTGGGGTCGTGCTCTTCGTCTATGATTACTAATCCTAAATTATCCATTGGAAGAAAAACGGCAGATCTTGTTCCTAAAACTAATACCGGCTTTCTTGTTTCTCCTGTAGGATTGTTATAGGTGAGGATGTCTCGTATAAGTTTTTTACTTGCTTGAGTAACAGAAGAATGGAAACAGAGCAGTTTTTCTCCATAGTGTTGCTTGAGCCTTTTTTGCAAATGATTTCCCATTGCAATTTCCGGTACAAGATAGAGCACATCCTTGCCAAAAGACAGGTACTTGTCTATTAGCTTTATATAGATTTCGGTTTTGCCGCTGCCAGTAACTCCTTCTAACAGAACGGTCTTATTTTGTATTTTTTCTGTAATTTGCTTTAAGGCAAGTATTTGAGCTTCTGAGAGCTGAATCTCATCTTTGGCAGAACTACCAAGTTTTGGCTGACAAGCTAAAGCTTCGGCCTCTGCTATTGCCCTAACAACATCTTCTGCTTTTTTATGAGACGAAACTTCTTGTTGTCTGACAGATAAAATGGGATATGCTGCTTTGAAAACTTCTCCAACAGTACACATATAGTACCTTGCAATAGTATCCCAAAACTCTATTTCTGATAAACCTACCGGCTTGCGGCTTAGAACGGCTGAGAGGGGTTTTATTTCGAGTTTTTTGCTTTTATCGGGGAGCTTGTTCCAATAGGTACACCGGCGTACCACCCCTTGTACAACCCTGTTCCCGAATTTTATCTCAACCCAATCTCCGGAAGCTACATGTTTTAATGCTTCCGTAACTCCATAGAAAATTTCCTCATCAAATTTGATGGGGAGTATTACGGATGCGTAGCAAACAAATTGTACTTCCATACTTGCAAAATTAAAAATATTCTATATATTTGCACTCCCAAACGGATGGTGTCATAGCTCAGTTGGTAGAGCAAAGGACTGAAAATCCTTGTGTCGACAGTTCGATTCTTCCCAGCACCACAGGAACCCGCTCAGACAGAGTGGGTTTTATTTTTTGTTCACACTTTTGTTCACACTTTTTCGGAAATTAAACTCCATTTTAATGCCCTCTAATGCCCTTTTTCGATTCCCCACCGGGACGAAAAAAATAGAGATTTTCGCGTCAGAAAAAAGTGGGACGGAAAGTGGGACGGAGCA
>DFIA01000033.1 GCA_002372015.1 Bacteroidales bacterium UBA3709
ACGGTTTCTTGTTGGGCGAAGTAGATTTATTGAAGAGCGATAAGTGTATAACGGTAACCGATTACAATCTGCACTCCATACCAGAAGATATAGAGCCAGACAAGGCTACTTCTATTATAGTAGATTCTTTGAAAGCCAAGGTGGCGGCACAATTTACTAAACGCTATGGTGTTTCTATGTTTGATGTGATAGACACCATAAAAGCTCCTTTGTCTGTAACTATGGATTCTGCCGGCTTTAATCCTTTTGCCTACGATGTGGCCAAGGCTATATTTAATGTTGGATATTTTAGCCGCAAAGTTGCCGATACGGCTCGTTTAGTGTCGGTAGTTCCTAATGGCGTGGTTAGGATGGGGCTACCTACAGGCCCTATAACTTACAGCGATGTGTTTAACTCACTTTCTCTTGGTAGAGATTCTCGGAATAATCCAGGCTATCAGTTAGTAATCTTTTATTTGAGCGGGAAGGAACTTAAACGAATATGCGAATTTAATGTATCTGCTGCTGGGAGTAATCCTGATACATATTTAAATTTTTATGGACTTAACTATACATATAACTCTTTGATGCCCGGCTTTTTTAGAGTTAATAAGGTGTATGTGCATGGCAAAGAGGTAGAATCTTCGCAGCTATATCCGGTGGTTACAGACTTTTATACGGCCAGCAGTATCAGCCTTGCGAGGGAAAAATCTTATGGTTTACTGACAATTATCCCTAAGTCTGATGCTGGGGTAGAAATATCGGATTTAGATATGTATTGTACTTTGAGGGGCGATATTCCCGGTTGGAATCTTAAATATGCAGATGTTTCTGAGTGGTATGCCTATGCTTTGTATTTACGAGATAAGGTTATTCTAAACGATTCGTACCCAATACCTGCCGGAAAAGATGTAAGAAGTTACGTGCCATATCTTATTCTATTGGCAATAATTGCAGCCATAGCTTTACTGATTAAAATCAGGCGCAAGCAACGCAAGAATAGGAGCGTTAGGTTTGTAGCTTAGAGTTCTTATAGAACGTATGCAATTTCTTTAAAGGCAAATGCCTTTTTTGTGCCGTTGCGGTATTCTAAAATTATGCAGGCGTTTTGGTTGATGCCAATTATACGGGCTTCAACTCTTTTGTTCTCTGCTGTTTCTATATAGTTGTGCCATTCTCCTTTGCGGTACAGCTTGTTAAGATATTCTGAGTAGAGCAAGTTGTAGGTGCCGGTGGCATTGAACTCTTCTTTTGCCCGATTGTAGTAATCGAAGATATTTCTGACCAAAACTTCCAGCTCGTCTTTGAGGCTTAAATTGTTTTGCAATTCATTTAGTTTCTCAAGTTCCAGAATCAGCGAGGTTGGATTTGGCAGATCTTCTGGAAAGGTACGTTGGTTTATGTTGAGCCCAATGCCGCATACACTTGCGCTGAGGTATTCTCCTGAAATGCTGTGTTCTATTAAGATACCACATATTTTGTTGTTGAGTGCATATATATCGTTAGGCCACTTTATTTGAGTTGTTACTCCTTTCTTTTTAAGATAGCTCTCAATACCCAAGGTAATTATGACCGATACTATAAACTGGTCTTTTGCAAGGATAAAGTCTGGTTTTAACAGTATGGAAAAGGTTAAATTCTGGGCCTTGGCGGCCTTCCATACATTGCCTCTTTGGCCTCTGCCGGCAGTTTGGAACTCTGCAGCCCATACTGTTTTGTCTTTCTCAGAAGGTATGCCTTCTAAAGCTCTGTTATTTGTGGAGTCTGTTACTTTCATCCACCGTATATCTAATTTTTTTGTCATATTGTCTTTTGGCAAAAAATTTGAATATTTTACTTATATTTGAAAGATTATTGATTTATGTGCAAAGTTAGCAAATAGACTGATATGGTATTGAAGAAGTTGGATGATATAGCAGTTATTGTTGATGCTATATTGGAAAAGAAAGGGCAGAATGTAGTATCTCTGGATTTGAGAAAAGAGGGTAGTGGCATCTGCGATTTTTTTGTAATCTGTAATGCAGATTCTACAACAAATGTTGCTGCAATAGCAGACAATATAGAAGAACAAATGATAGTAAAACTCGGGAAAAAGGTGCTGAGGTCTCAGGGCAAAGAAAACCGTTTCTGGGTAATTCAGGATTATGGAGATATAGTAGTTCATGTATTCCAAACTGAATACAGAAATTTCTATCGTTTAGAAGAATTGTGGAACGATTGTAAAAAGAAAATTTACGAGGATTGATAGTATATGGCAACTAAGCAGACAAAAAAGAACCCGATTTCTTTAGCTGCACTGATTTATATTCCATTGGTGCTGTTTCTTATTTATCTGTTTTTCAACTATAAAGGCGGTAACCCTATAAAAGTTGAGTGGTGGGAGGTAAAGGAGAGTATGATAGCGGCTGGAGATGTAGAAAAGATAGAGTATTTTACAAACGAGTATAAGGGTAATGTTATACTGAAAAAAGACAGGCTCAATAGTTACAAAGACAAGTTCGGGGGTAAGACTCCAACTTTTACCAATTTGTTTTATTTTCAGGTACCATCTTCTTTTGATGCGGAGAAAGAATTTAGTGAAATCAGGGAGTCTCTTCCGGAGGATAAAAAATTTAAGTATTCATTTGAAGTATCGCCAGACTACTTGGGAAATATACTGAGTTGGTTATGGCCTTTGCTGTTATTTGTGTTTATGATATATCTCTTCGGCAGCTTGACTCGTAAAATGAGCGGTATGGGAAGTGGTGGCGGAAGTGGTGGCGGCATTTTTTCAGTGGGAAAAAGTCAGGCTAAAGTTTTTGATAAAAACAGCAAGGTTAAAGTTACATTTAAGGATGTTGCCGGCTTAGAGGAGGCTAAGGTTGAGATAATGGAGATTGTTGATTTTCTCAAGAATCCGGCAAAATACACCAATCTCGGCGGTAAAATTCCTAAGGGAGCTCTTTTGATAGGCCCTCCTGGCACAGGTAAAACTTTGTTGGCTAAGGCCGTAGCAGGAGAAGCCAATGTGCCTTTCTTTTCTATGAGCGGTTCCGATTTTGTGGAAATGTTTGTTGGTGTGGGAGCTTCGAGAGTAAGAGATTTGTTTAAGCAGGCAAAAGAAAAAGCCCCGTGTATAGTGTTTATAGACGAGATAGATGCAGTGGGGCGTGCTCGCGGAAAGAATGTGGGCTTTTCTTCTAATGATGAGAGAGAAAATACACTTAATCAGCTGCTTACAGAAATGGATGGCTTTGGCACCAACAGCGGAGTGATTATTCTTGCAGCCACCAACCGTGCAGATATTTTAGATAAGGCCCTTATGCGTGCAGGGCGTTTCGACCGTCAGATTACAATAGATTTGCCAGAGCTTAAAGACAGAGAATCTATATTCAATGTTCATCTGAAGAAGCTGAAACTGGCTCCGGAGATTAACCTGTCGTTTCTTGCAAAACAGACTCCCGGCTTTTCCGGTGCAGATATAGCCAATGTTTGCAACGAGGCTGCACTGATAGCGGCACGTCATGATAAAAAGTTTGTAGATAAGCAAGATTTTTTAGACGCGATAGACAGAATAATTGGCGGTCTTGAGAGAAAAAGCAAGATAATACCTCCTACTGAAAAGCGTACCATAGCTTTTCATGAGGCAGGACATGCTACCGTTAGTTGGTTTTTACCGAATGCCAATCCTCTGCTCAAAGTAACAATAATACCAAGGGGTAAGGCATTAGGGGCAGCCTGGTATGTGCCTGAGGAGAGGCAAATTATGACCAAAGAGCAAATGATGGATGAAATGGCAAGCCTGATAGGAGGCAGGGTTGCAGAAGAGATTATTAACAACAAAATATCTTCCGGAGCACTCAACGATTTGGAGAGGTTGACAAAAATGGCGTATGCTATGGTGGCCTATTACGGAATGAGCGATAAGTTGGGCAATGTATCGTGGTACAACTTCCAAGAAGATGGTTATAATCTTTCTAAGCCATTCAGTGAGAAAACAGCTGAAATGGTGGATGCAGAAACCAAGGTGTTGATAGACAAGGCTCATCAGATGGCAAAAGAGGTACTTGAATCTCACATGTCTGGATTTAAGGAACTGGCTGCCTTGCTGTTGGAAAAAGAAGTGATTTTTGCGGAAGATTTGGAGAGAATTTATGGGCCGAGAGTAGCAGCTGATTCTGAGATAAAGGCATAAATTTGACACAAATACAGGCTCCGATTTGAAGCATTATAAAAATAGGGAATAAACGTATATGAAAGAATTGGTGATAAGAACAATAAGCGGCAGTGTTTTTGTAATTTTAACTCTTGCCTCTTTGGTAATAGCCCCCTCTAATCCAATTCCTTTTGTAGTATTGTTTTCTTTATACCTCATGCGCACTGTGTATGAGTATCTAAGGCTGACTCTGGGTAAATCGCATGTAGCTCAGAAAGTTGTAGGAATCTGTGCTTCGCTCCTTGTATTTCTTATCGGTGCATATTTTGGGGCTGGGGCAAAGGGTATGTCTGTGATGTGGTTTTTGTGTATTTTTGCGATAATGTTATTGATAGTGCTATCGTTATTAGCATTGATACTTGATCTGTTTGCCAAAGATAGTGGCGGGGTGGTTTATGTTTGGTCTTCTTTTCTCTACATAGGTATTCCTTTTGCTCTTTTAGCTATGATGGCTGATTTTATAGACGGATATAGCGGTTGGAAAATAGCCTCGTTGCTGATTATTATGTGGAGTGGCGATGTAGGAGCCTATTGTATAGGTACGGCCTTTGGGCAGGGCAAGAACGGGCATAAGCTGATGCCGTCTGTATCTCCTAAAAAATCGTGGGAAGGGGTGTTTGGCGCACTTGTTTTTTCTATGGCATCTGCAATTATTTTAAGGGCTTGTGGGGTGCTTCTTCCTGCATACGGATTTTTACTCAGCACTTTGTTTGGCTTTCTTGTGTGCGTAGCGAGTATTTTGGGCGATTTGGCAGAGAGTAAGCTCAAGAGAAAGTTTCAGGTTAAAGATTCTGGTAAGATAATGCCCGGACACGGGGGCTTTTTAGATAGGTTCGACAGCGGGCTTGTGGCTTTTCCTGTTGCAGCTCTGTTTTATTTTTTAGTCTTTTTCTTTCATGGTTAAACAAACAGTGTTATTATGATACATAAAGAAGGTAGAGTATCTGTATTACTCACGTTTTTCTTATTTGCGATTGTAGTGCTGGTTCTGCTGCTTTCTTTTGGAGCTAACTTTATAACAATACCTTTGACTGTGGTTCTATCCGGCTTGTTTTGCTTTATAGCCTATTTTTTTCGCGATCCAAAACGTGCAGTTATAGACAGTGAATCAGATGAGGTATTGTCGGCAGCAGATGGTGAGGTGGTAATTATCAAAGAGGTAGAAGAAAATGAGTTTCTGCATTCCATGTGTATTCAAGTTTCTGTTTTTATGAGCGTATATAGCGTTCATGTTAATTATTATCCTGTTGGCGGTAAGGTGGTCTATAGCCGGCATCATCATGGCAACTACTTTGTGGCCTGGCATCCTAAATCTTCTGAGAAAAACGAGAGAACTTCTGTTGGAATAGAAATGGAGAATGGTACGACTATTCTTCTTAGGCAAATAGCAGGATATGTGGCACGCAGGATAGTTTGCTATGCCCAAGAGGGCAATGCTATATCCAAAGGTCAAGAAATGGGCTTTATAAAATTTGGTAGCCGAGTAGATTTCTTTTTGCCGCTAAACTCAGAAATACTGGTAAAAGAGGGCGAGAAGGTAAGTGCTTGCAGAAGCGTTATAGCAAGGGTAAGATAATCAAATACCGCCTTGCAGTTTCTTGATGGTTTCTGCCGGATTTGCAGAAGAAAATACCGCATTGCCGGCCACAACGATGTCTGCACCGGCCGTTGCTACTTCTTCTATATTATTTAATCCAATTCCTCCATCTACCTCAATTAGGCATTTAGGGTTGTTGAGTTCTATCAGCTTTCTTAATTCAGAAATTTTTTCTGTGGAGTAGGGTATGTATTTCTGCCCTCCAAATCCGGGATTCACGCTCATTATCAGAATGTAATCTGAAATTCTTACAATATTTTCCAGCAGCTTTACAGAAGTATGTGGATTGATGGCCACTCCGGCCTTCATACCTAATTCCTTTATTCTGTTTATGGTTCTGTCTAAATGTGTACAGGCTTCGTAATGAACACAGATAGAGCTAATACCGAGGCTGTGGTATTCTTCAAAGAATTTCTGGGGTTCTACAATCATCAAATGCGCCTCTACAGGTATTTTGGCATTTGCACAAATTGTTTTTATCAGTGGTGTGCCGTATGAAATATTTGGCACAAATACTCCGTCCATTATATCTAAATGGAAAATATCGGCATTGGCGTTTACAATTTCTATATCTTTTGCAAGGTTGGCAAAATTTGCCGAAAGCATGGAGGGGGCAACTATCATTCGTTTCATGTTTTGAAACCTTATTTATTTGAAACTTTCTGAAATATAGCCGTTCTTGTAGGCGTTTAAGAGCTCAGTAAGGTCTTCTACCTGTTTTTGGAGAAGTTTGCCGTTATCTGTATCTCTCACCTTTAGCCTGTGCGAAGCAGAAGAGTCTACAACTGTAACGCTTTCTATATCGTCGCAATTAGCTACGGCACTGCTTGTGTTGGTGAAAGGGCTAAGGCGTACTATATGCATACCTTTAGAGTTGAAAATGAGGGAGTATCCTGCTATGCCGGTGCTTGATTGATAGGCCCTGCTAAAGCCTCCGTCTATAACCATCAGCTTGCCATCTGCTTTTAGCGGCAGCTCGCCTTCTTTGGCTTTTACCGGAACGTGCCCGTTTATGATGTGGGCATCGGGTCCTGTAATGCCGAATTCATCCATAATCATATCGCACACGCCTGGCTCCGTTCTGTATTTGTAATACCAGCCTTTTTCTTCGTGATGGGTAGCTTTATCTGAGTTGAAATATCTTTCAAATGTAGTCATTGCAGATTTATCGAACTGAGGAGAATCTGGGCCGCACCACAGATACCAGAAATAATCTACCAGAGCCTCATTGCTTTTGAAAAGATTAGTTTTTCTGCTTAGTTTAAACTCCTTGCGAGCTTTTCTTACAGTAAAATCTATTCTGTTGTACAGAGCCTTGCCACTGAGATATTCTATGCCATCTTCTGTAGGAGTTAGAACTGAGCGGAATGTTTTGTCTTGATTCATTGGAATAGAGGCATGGAACAGGAGGTTGTTGTTGTAGCACAAATACATGGAGCCTACTTGATAGAGGAAGTCTATGTGCCTTTGGAGCCTTTCGCTTCTCTTGAAGCCTTCTGCCAGTTGTCTTATTACCTTTTCTTCTTCTTCTGTTAGTGTGTAAGGGGCTTCTTCGGTTACTGTAGGAGACTGTACTCCGGCTATTGTGTGCAGGAGATTCCTGCTCTCCATCTTGTATTCAGGATGTCTGGCAATTATCTGATATTCAAGCTTGAACTGAATTATAGCAATGGCCTTATGCATCATGGCAACAAGTAGGGCTTCTTTATCGTCGTAGGTTTCGCTGCCGCCCTTGCCCATCTTAGGCATAAAAGCATCAAGCGGGGTATCTTTGTATGTATCTTGAGCAAAGATTGCAAGAGACAATAGGTTGATACCATAGCCATTTTCCAGAGTATCCAAATTGGCATACCTGAGCGAAATTCTCACAACATTGGCAATGCAAGCCAAGTTACCGTTTGCAGCTCCCATCCAGAGCATATCGTGATTACCCCACTGTATATCTACCTTGTGATAAGTTAGTAGTCTGTCTAATATAACTTCTGCACCAGGGCCTCTGTCGTATATATCTCCAATTATGTGCAGGTGGTCTATTACTAACCGTTGTATGGTATTGGCAATAGCTACTATAAAATCTTCTGCCTGCCCCGATTCTATTATAGATTTGAAAATGCTGCTGAGGTAATCGGCCTTATTGGCATCTTCTGAATTTTCGTTCATCAGTTCGAGAATGATATAGCTATACTGAGCCGGCAAGGCTTTTCTTACCTTAGAACGGGTATATTTTTCTCCAGCCTTTCTGGTAACCTTTATCAGGCGTGATAAATTGAGCAGATACCACTCGTCTAATTCTGCCGAATTGCCGTCTAATTCGAGGCCTAATTCTTTCTTTTTAAGCTGAATGCTCTCTTTTGGGTAATAGATGAGAGTGCAGAGTTTGTTTATCTGCTGGCTGTCTAAGGTATCTTTGAATGCCAATGAAACTTTTTCTCTGATGCTGCCGGAGGCATTTTTGAGAACATGTATAAAGGCTTCATACTCTCCGTGAATATCTGCCATAAAATGTTCTGTGCCTTTTGGGAGGCTCATTATGGCTTTAAGATTCATTATTTCTGTTGCTGTAGATGCTGCATCAGGAAACTTCTTTGATAGAAGTTCGAGATAATCTAACTTACTGTTTTCCACGATGTTTTTATTTTATAGTTATTATTGAATTATTTATCCCAGTAACTTGCATTTTTCTTGTATTGGAGCAGATCTGCCAGTGCAGATGCGTTTGCGCTTATACGGAAACTCCAGCTTTCCCATTTGCCGTTAGGTATCCAAGAAAAGGTCATTTGGAAGCAGTGTAGGCTGAACGAACCGGAGAGTTGAGTGGTGGTCAGTTTCATTTTGGTAAGATCTACTCCTGTGTTCAGAGATATGTTTAGGTCTTTGTATATCTTCAGCTGTGAACTTATTCCAAGTGTCATAGCATGGGTGTTGCGTGTAATGAGCTGATCGTTAGAGTACTGATAACTTTTATAGAATGAGTAGCTATAAGATAGGTTTACGCTCCAAGGCATATTAGGGTTATAGTAATAAACCCAGCCACCAGGGATGTATTCTCCTGTAACGGGGTGATAGTATATTCGTTGATAGGCGGCTTCTGAAGCTGTAGCCGTTGGCGACATGCTCTCGTTGTTTCTTATTATAGGATTGCTTATTTTACCTTCCGGCACATAGTCTGCACCGAGTTTACTTTGCCCAGAACCGCTGAAGCTATAGGATGTTGAGAAGGTGGCACCTGTGAGCCTGAATGGTTTGAATCCTCCTTGTGTGATGCACAATTTGTTATACCTACGGCCCATGTAATCTATGGCATAGGGGTCTAAGGTCATATTTCCGTTTAGCCCCAATTTTCCGAATATGGTGGTACTCGCCGATATGTTTATGTTTGAAAGCTTCATGGAATCTGCCATAAAATTGTAAGAGCCGGAAATATTAAACTGATCTAACAGCTTTATCTTTTCTGAGCCTTTGCCGGTTGTGTCTTTCTGAGACTTAACCTTGGCCTCCAAGGTGTTTGCAATGTTAAAAGACATACTGGCTCCGCTACCTTGTCCTGGTGGCGCATATAGTTGACCGGCATATTTGTTATAGACTACCGAGTGGGTTTTACCTTCCGTATCTACATATTCGTAAGTTCTGTAACCATTGGCTTTTGTACCTAATTCAGGCTGATAGCTAAAACTTACTGATGGGGTAAGTATGTGTCTTACAGCCTGCAGCTTCTTGTTCTTGCCAAAATTGAACAAGCCGTAGAGCCTGGTATTGAAAGAGATGTTAAAATTATACGACTGGGTTATTCCAAAAGTGCTGAACGGATCTGAATATACGCTTTCTGCTCTCTTGGTTCTGGTATTGTAGAATTGTTTTACATCTGAAAAATACCAGTTCATGCCATAGGAGATGCCGGGAGAAGCCTGTATGTATTTAAGCACGCTAAACACAGGCAAGCCTATGCTGAAGGAGTGTTGCAGGCCGTTACGCATTTTTTTGAAGAAATCGGGCTTGCCTACTTCTGAACTCTTGAAATTTATTTTATTGTCGAAGTGTGCGGTATAGTTGAAGGTAATATCCTCGTAAAACCTTCTTTTACCTACCATTACCTTTCTTTTGAATGGGTTGATGCGGCTTACGGTAAAGGTTAGGTTGGGAAATGTTACTGCATACGAGCTATCTCTTGAGTTTTGGTTATGCAGGGCATTTACGGATAGAGAAAACGGAGTGCCTGCCCAAGTTTTACCGTATGAAATAGAAGAGGAAATCTGATTGGTAAGAGCCTGATTTATGGTGGTGGAATTAAAGCGGCTGTTAGAAGGACTGGAGAAATTAACAGAGGCCCTGAAAGTGGTTCCGGGTCTTGCTTTAGCGTCTTGTGAATGAGACCAGTTAAGAGAAAAATTAGTGCTTTTTACATAATCTGGCTGATTCTTTTCTCCGGTTATATCTACCGAGTAAACTCCCGAAAGGGTACCTGTGTATTTGTATCTTTTTGTATATCTCGAATTTATGTTAGTGGCCCACGAACCTCTGGTATATATATCGCAGGTGGTGGCTACATCAAAATGATCTCCAAAAACAAAATAATATCCTAAACCTCTCAGATAGAAGCCTCTTGCAGTTTCTTCGCCGTAGGTAGGGAAAAGCACTCCCCCGCTTCTGTTGCTTATTTTTGGTACAAAACCAAAAGGTAGAGCAAATGGTGTAGGTACGCCTTCTATCACTGTGTAGGCCGGGCCGAAGATGGTCTTTTTTATAGGGCCGGAATTTATAACCTTGGCAGTTGTCATTTGAAGATAGAAGTGAGGTTCTTCTGCATCGCAGGTTGTATATATTCCTCTTGATATGTTAATGGAGTTGTCGGGCATTTTTTTGATGAATTTTCCTTGTATGTTGCCCTCTCCCTCCTGGGTTATCATATTCTTGATTTTAGCCTTTTTACTATCGAAGTTGTAATACACACTTTCCATGGTGTAAGTGTTTTTGCCTTCTTTTAGCTGCGGATTATTTTTTACAACACCTGTAGAGTCTGGCAATCCTTTGGCAAAAACAGTCTTAGTCTGAACGTTATATGCTATGTAATCTGCTGTTATGGAAATGTTGTCGTAAGTAACGGTAACATCACCGTAGTAGTATAACATTCGTTTTCCGTCTGTCATTATTTCTACAGACGAATCGCGCCCTTTAGAGAAAACGGGTTGCCTAAGTTCAGATATCTGAGAGGAGTCTATTACAAATGTGGTGTCTTTAAAAAGCGAGTCTCTTTTAAGCGAATCTGCTATAGATAGAGTGTCTTTGCGGTTTATGGTATCTTGTAAGGAGGGAATGCGCCCCAATAGCTTTCTGCCGGCATCGTTTTTGGGAGTAAAGCCCAAGATACCGCTCAGAAACATAGCAGCGAGCAACACAGTGCCTGTTTTCCTTATGAAACCACTGGCAGACATTTCAATTTCGTTTTAACGCAACTTTTTACTGCAACTTTTTTACTGCAACTTTTTACTGCAACTTTTCTCGCTATGGCAAATACAAATAAATTTGTCTTTGCTCATTTAGCTTACCGAAAAGTTTCTCGCTATGGCAAATACAAATAAATTTGTCTTTGCTCATTTAGCTTACCGAAAAACATCGGTTAGAATTTAGCTTTTATTTGTAAATTTGTCAGCAAAGTACAAATGTAACAATATTTCGGACAAAAAATATAGAAGAGATGCTTATCTCCGGCTATAGGAAAATATCGCGATTTTTATTTGTTATAGTTCTGTTTTTAGCTTCTGCAGTATTGCTTGCTGCACAGAATAAACAGGAAGGTATAAAATGTGTGGTGCTGGATCCTGGGCATGGAGGGCACGACCATGGGTGTATGAGCAAGGATAAGAAATACAGCGAGAAACACATAGTTTTAGCCGTAGCTTTGGAGTTAGGCAAAATTATAGGGGAAGAGCATCCGGAAGTCAAAGTGGTATATACCAGAAAAAAAGATGTGTTTGTGCCACTGTCTGAAAGGGCAGATATAGCCAATCGTAATAAGGCAGATTTGTTTATTTCGATACATGTTAATGCCAATAAATCTGTGGCCCCATCGGGCAGCGAAACATTTACAATGGGTTCTCACGTGAGCGATAAGAATTTTGAGGTATCTAAGAGAGAGAATGCCGTTATTAAAATGGAAGATGACTATACCTCCAAATATGAGGGCTTTAATCCCGATTCACCGGAGTCTTACATTATATTTTCTCTTTTGCAGAACGCTTATTCTGAACAGAGCTTAAAATTTGCGGAATATGTTCAGGATGAGTATGATAAAGGACCTATTAGACAAAATCGCGGAGTAAAACAGGCTGGTTTTTTAGTGCTTTGGAGAACAACAATGCCTTCTGTGCTTACAGAAATAGGTTTTCTTACCAATCAGGCCGATAAAGCTTTGCTTATAACAGCAACAGGGCAGAAGAAAATAGCCCGCCGTTTGGCAGATGCTTTTACTAAATATTATAACGATTATGCCAAGTATGAGATAGACTCTGATGCAGATGAGGCCGAAGAAGATAATGTGGGTGAAGACTCTCAGTCTAAGGTAGTTGAACCGGCAGAAGATGTAGAGCAGTCGGAAGAGCAAGAAAAGGTAACAAGTACAGAGCAGGCGGAAAAGCAAGAAAAGGTAACAAGTGCAGAGCAGGCGGAAGAGCAAGAAAAGGTAACAAGTGCAGAGCTGGCAGAAAATGCAAAGAAGATGGAAAATGCAAAGAAGATGGAAGATGCAAAGAAGATGGAAGATGCACAGCTGCTGGAAAATGTACAGCGTGCAACCGATGCGGGGGGCGTGGTGTACGCCATTCAAATTATGGCAGTTAAGAAAAAGCTGCCTGCTAATTCCAGAGAATTTAAAGGGCTAAAGAATGTGGGCTGTATTGCAGACAAAGGTTTCTATAAATATCACTACGGCGAGTATAAAACCAGGCAGCAGGCTTTGGCCAAGTTGGCGCAAGTGAGAAAGATGTTTAAAGGGGCATTTGTAATTAAATTGCAAGATGGTAAAATAGTAAAGTAAAATACTAACAGAACATAAAAATAAGTAGGTAATAGGCATTAACAGGGAGGTACAGATATGAAAATCACTAATAGCCAGAAAATAGGCATATTTGTATTAGCCATAGCGGCATTGCTTTTCTTTGGACTTAATTTTCTCAAAGGCTATGATTTGTTTGGCAAAAAGAATGTATATTACACCTATCTTTCTGAGGTGGAGGGTTTAACAGCTACTTCTCCTATATATATCAGAGGACTGAAGGTTGGTGCAATAGAGAAAATTAGTTTGAATCCGGTAAAGGATAGTTTTCTGGTGTGCTTTAACGTTAAAAAAGACTACCTCATACCATTGGACTCTCGGGCAGAGGTATATAGTTCAGATTTGCTTGGAGGAAAGGCTTTGAGGCTGGCCTTGGGAGAATCTTCTATAGGGGCTGTAAATGGCGATACGCTCAAAGGGCGTAGCGTTCCGGATATGTTGTCTGTTCTGTCTGGTTATATGGGGCCTTTGAAAGATCAGCTCGCCCAAACTTTGGATAATCTGAATACAACCCTCATTTCAATTAACGCTACTTTAGATTCATCGGCAAGAGAAAACTTACATTCTTCTCTAAGGCGCCTGAATGGTACTTTGGCAAATGTTCAGAATTTTAGTGCGCAATTAAATAAAATGGCTCCAGACCTTTCGGCATCGCTGAAGAATATCAATACCATTTCTCAGGAGTTAAGTTCTCCGCAAAATGGACTTGGGTCTGCAATAAGCAATATAAACAAGACTGCAGAAAACCTTTCTTCCCTAAAGCTTGCCGAAATGGTAGATAATCTGAACCTGATGATTCAGAAGATTCAGTCGCCTAATTCAACCACAGGCAAACTTATGAATACAGACAATATTCATAACTCGGTAGATAGTCTTTTGAACGAGATAGATGACCTTGTGAAAAAGATAAAATCTGAGCCTAAAAAATACCTCCGACTAAGTGTGTTCTGATTAGATGATTAGATGCTGCTGTATTTGTATTAGTTTGCAAATCATCTTATTATGTAGGAGTATTTTTTTTTGTGTTGATTTATAAGGCTCTTAAATTTATTTTCACAAAAACAAGAGCCGGCGATATTTTTTTTTAACTTTTTATTTACCATTTTTGTTCTGCCAAAGCCATTGGCGTTTTTTTCTTATATCATTTGATTTTAATGAGCGAACTCGATCATATAGAAGTTTGGAAACGTTGCTTGCAGATAATAAAGAGTAATGTACCTGATGCTGTATACCAGACATGGTTTGTGCCTGTAAAACCTATATCGCTGGAGGGTACTAAGCTTACAATAGAGGTGCCTTCCGACGCTCACATGCGGCAGTTGGAAGAGATGCCACTAATAGATATTTTGGCAAAAACTCTCAAGAGGGTGATTGGTGAAAATGTGCGTTTGATTTATAATATTCGCTTTCTGAAATCTACGGTAGCTTATCCACACCAAGAAAATGCAATAGCAAGCAATAGGCCGATACCTTTTCCAAGGAATGAGAGAGAAAGTATCAATCCTTTTGTAATTCCCGGAATTCGTAAGCTGACAATAAAGCCTAATCTCAATCCGAAATACACCTTTGAAAATTTTATAGAGGGTTCGTGCAACAGGCTTGCGAGAACTGCCGGATTGAAGGTGGCTGCAGCTCCGGGGAGTAATAGTAATCCGTTCTGCCCGCTGTTTATATATGGAGGTTCTGGTTTGGGAAAAACTCATCTTTCTCAAGCTATAGGCTTAAAAGTTAAAGAGTTGCATCCAGAAAAAATAGTACTGTATGTTAGTGCACATGTATTCAAGACGCAATATCAGGAGGCTTATGTAGGCAATAAAATTCCAGATTTTCTGCATTTTTATGAGCAGATAGATGTGCTTATAATAGACGATGTGCAGGAGTTTAAGAGCGAGGGTACTCAAAATGTTTTCTTTCACATATTTAACTATCTGCACCAGACAGGTAAGCAGTTGATTCTTACTTCCGATGTGGCTCCGGGAAGTTTGCAGGGTATTCCTACAAGATTATTGCAGCGCTTTAAGTGGGGCCTTTCTGCAGAGCTTCTGCCGCCAGACTATGAAACAAGGATGAAGATTTTTAGGGCCAAGAGTGCAAATGAGGGTATAGTTCTGCCTGAGGAGGTTGTGGATTATCTTGCGTCTAAGGTAACCGGCAGTGTTCGTGAACTGGAGGGTACTATTCTTACTTTGTTGGCTCACTCTACTTTAAATAAGGAGAGTATAACCTTGGAATTAGCCAAGAAAGTTACTCAGCAGATTATAAATGTAGATTCTACAGAAATATCTCTGGAGAAGATTCGTAATACTGTATGCGATTATTTTAAGATAACACCCGATTTAATAGTTTCCAAAACGCGTAAAAGAGAAATAGTGCAGGCTCGCCAAATTACCATGTACTTGGTTCGCAACCTTACTAAGGCTTCTTTAGCCTCCATAGGTAGTCAGATGGGTGGAAAAGATCACGCAACAGTTTTGCATGCCTGCAGCACGGTGTCGGATTTGATAGATACCGATAGAAATATACGCAAGTATGTGGCCGATTTGGAACGCCAGCTTAAACCGGGAAGCTAATCCTGCTCGATATTTTAATCATCAAAATAATTTTCATATATGGACAGCAATAAAGTTCTTGATATTTTCAAGGAAATTACCACTGTTCCGCGCGAGAGTGGTCGCGAGGAGAAGATAATTAAATGGCTTTTAGCTTTTGCCAAGAAGCATAATTTGCAGGCAAAAAAAGATAAAGTAGGTAATGTTCTTATTACCAAGAATGCAGATGCTGGTATGGAAAAGGTTCCTACCATAGTTATGCAAAGCCATTCCGATATGGTATGTGAGAAAAATCCGGGAGTAAAGCATGATTTTGAGAAGGAGCCTATAAAGTATTGCATAGAAGATGGGTGGATGATAGCAAAGGAAACTACTTTAGGTGCCGATTGTGGTATAGGAATGGCCGCCCAACTTGCAGCTTTAGTAGATCCTAAGATGAAAACCGGAAAACTTGAAGCTCTGTTTACAGTTTCTGAAGAAACCGGTTTGGATGGCGCCGCAGCCTTAGAACCAGGTTTTGTAACAGGTAAGATTCTTCTTAATCTCGATTCTGAAGAAGAAGGTGAACTTTGTATAGGTTGCAATGGAGGTATAGATACAACAGCTGTCTTTAATTATACTCCGCAGCCGCAAACAAAAGAATTTCTGAAATATAAAGTAAGGGTGTTTGGAGGTCGTGGAGGCCATAGCGGAGATGATATAAATAAGAATCGTATGAATGCTAATCAGGTTCTTATGCGTTTCTTGTATAAGGTGATGGATAAGCACCGCATAGAGGTTTATGAATTAGACGGAGGTAATAAACGTAATGCAATACCAAGGGAGGCTTATGCTTTATTTGGCTTTCCAAAGAATGCTAAATCGTCTATATCAAAGATTTTCAAGCAAGTTAGAGAGGAAGTAAAGGCAGAGTTTGCCATTCCTGATTCTAATGTAGATATGGAACTGGTTGCGGTAGAGTGTACACATAAGGCTATAGACGAAAACACTGCTGCTGCATTAGTTTATGCCGGTGTTGCATGTCCGCATGGCTCATACAAAATTAGCGATACAATACCTGGTCTAATAGAAATTTCTACAAATTTTGCATCCATAAAAATGAAGCCGGGGCATAAGATTGTGATAGGTTCGAGCCAGAGGAGTGCTATTGTAAGCGAGAGACGCTGGATGGCACAGCAAATGGAGGCATGTTGGGCTTTGGCCGGAGCTAAGGTTACCCACGAAGGTGAGTATCCGGGTTGGATTCCTAAATTAGATTCTCCAATTTTAGAGCATTGTAAAAAGGTGTATAAGAAACTATTCAATACTGATGCTAAGGTAATAGTAACTCCTGCAGGTTTGGAGTGCGGACTATTCAGTCAAAAGTTTCCGGAATGGGATATGATTTCATTTGGGCCTACGCTCAGAGGCGTACATGCTCCCGGCGAGAAACTCAATCTGGCTTCCTTAGATAAGTTTGTGAAGTTTTTGGAGAAGATTCTCACATCTTGTTAATATTGCACTTTTTGATGGTATAAGGTATTGTATTTTCGGAAAATAGTTTTACCTTTGCACCATCTTTAGCAGGAATCTCTGCGAAAAGAGTCTGAAAAGATCTTTTTATCCTATTTAGATTTTATGTACGATATTTTAGAATTGAAGTCAAAAAGTTTTGAGGAGCTTTTGACAATAGCGCAAGACCTCGAAATTTCGAAACCTAAGTCATATTCTCAAGACGATTTGGTTTATAAAATTTTGGATGAGCAAGCTATAAAAGCAGCTGGTCAGCCAGAAGACAAAAATAACCGTAGGGTGCGAGTGCGTGCAAAACAGCAAGGGCAGAATACTGAAGAAGAGCAAAAGACAAAAAAGAAGCCTCGCAAAAAATCCGATCGCACAGCAAAACCTGAAAGTGCCGAGAAGATAGAAAAGGTTGAGGCGGTTGAAAAAATAGAGAGGATAGAGGAGGCTGATACAGCGCAGCCTGCACAGCGGGCAGTGCGTCAGAAACGGCCGAGAATTCAGAGAGAACAGGCCGCTCAGCCTCAGGCTGAAGAAGGCGTTAAGGCAGAACCGCAAGTACAAGAGGATAAATCTCAATTGCATCCGCAACCTAAGTCGGCAGAAGCTGTTAGTGTGGAGAGTACAGATGCTAAACCGCAGAATCAGAATGTAGGAGAGCCAAAGGCTCATAATACTCACGATACTAATGCTCAGAATGCCGAGGCCAATAATTCTGCTGCTGAAAACAAAAAGACTCCAAAGTTTGAATTTGAAGGAGTGGTAAAAGCTGAAGGTGTACTGGAAATAATGCCAGATGGTTATGGTTTCCTCAGGTCTTCAGATTATAATTACCTGAACTCTCCTGATGATATATACGTATCTCAGAGCCAAATAAAACTTTTTGCCTTAAAGACAGGCGATACTGTGTTTGGAGAAATCAAACCTCCGAGAGAAGGTGATAAGTATTTTCCATTGGTTAAGATAGATTCTATTAACGGAAGAGATCCTGCTTTTATCAGAGACAGGGTTCCTTTTGATTTTCTTACTCCGTTATTTCCAGATGAGAAATTCAACTTGTTAGGCAATGGACACAATAATTTGTCTTGTAGAGTAGTGGAGATGTTTGCGCCAATAGGCAAGGGGCAGCGTGGCCTTATAGTAGCTCAGCCTAAAACAGGTAAGACTGTATTGCTTAAAGAGATAGCTAATGCAATAGCAGACAATCATCCGGAAGTATATCTTATTGTATTGCTTATAGACGAGCGTCCGGAAGAAGTTACCGATATGGCCCGCAGTGTAAAAGCAGAGGTAGTTGCCTCTACTTTTGACGAGCCGGCAGAAAGACATGTAAAGGTGGCAAGCATAGTTTTGGAGAAAGCTAAGCGTTTGGTAGAATGTGGACACGATGTGGTTATTTTGCTCGATTCTATAACTCGTTTAGCCAGAGCTTTTAATACGGTGCAGCCTGCGAGCGGAAAGGTATTGAGCGGAGGTGTGGATGCCAATGCATTGCACAAGCCTAAAAGATTTTTTGGCGCAGCAAGAAATGTGGAGAATGGAGGTTCGCTTACAATAATAGCTACAGCCCTTACAGAAACCGGCAGTAAAATGGATGATGTAATCTTTGAGGAATTTAAGGGAACTGGCAATATGGAACTTCAGTTAGACCGCAAACTCTCCAACAAGCGAATATTCCCTGCCGTAGATGTTACATTAAGCTCTACCAGAAGAGATGATCTGCTGGTGAACAAGGAAATTCTGAACCGTATATGGATACTTAGAAACTATCTCTCGGATATGAACAGCGTAGAGGCTATGGAATTCATGAAGGCTCGTCTGGAAAAGACAGCCTCCAATGAAGAATTCCTTGTTACTATGAATGGAGATGCGCTAAAATAGCAATCGCCGAATGGGCGTATTACTTTACGGCAATAATATCAACTTCTACCATAGCATTTTTTGGGAGAGCAGCTACTTGATAGGCTACTCTTGCGGGGTATGGCTCTGAAAAGAACTGGGCATACACTTGGTTAAGCGTGCCAAAGTTGGCAAGATCTTGCAGATAGCATGTTACTTTAACTGCATCAGACATTTTAAAACCACCTTCTTCCAACACATTTTTAAGATTGGTAAAAACCTGTGTTAGCTGCTCTTTAAAGCCACCGGCAACAAATTCTCCTGTGGCCGGATCTATAGGAAGCTGACCTGATGCATAGATTGTATTGTCTGCAATAACTGCTTGGCTGTAAGTTCCTACAGCGGCCGGTGCCTTTGGACTTGCTACTATTTTTTTCATATCTGTTTAATTGTATAAAGTTATAGATTATAAAGATAGCATATTAATCCTGCCGATATGCCTGTTAAAGCACATAGCCCTTTGGTTATAATCCAATTTTTCTTACTATCTGCCAAAAGCGGAAGCGATACATGGCCTTGTTGTGTTATGGCATTAGTAATTAGTACACATAGCGGCAGACTTCCTTGCAAGTAGAGCAGAATAAAAATAATATGCGGCCCCGATTGAGGAATCAGACCGATTACTGCTGCTATCAGAATAAGAAGCGGCATATAGTTGCTGTATTTGGAAATTAGTTCCTCTGTGTGTATATAGTTTATTATAATGCCACAGATAATTAACGCAGCCAATGTCCAGAGGAAAACTGCTGTAAGGTGTTTCTTTAATATATGATTCCAAATATGTTCCTTAATGAAGTGTTCTGTGGCAGTGGCCGTCATTAGCAGGGTTATAAAAGCCAGGCCGCCAAAGCATGCTAATATCCACTTTTCGTTAAAAATGCTCGATACAGTAGTGTTGTCTTCCGCTGCCTCGCCTATCATTCCTGTGGCCATTAAGACAATAAAGCACAGAATACCAGCCATTACAATAATTCTTTTGCTGCCAGACTTTCTTAGTGCATTGTATGAGCTCAATAGAAATATGGAGGCCACTTTGTTGTCTTCTGTGGAGTGTACTTCTAAACTATTGCAATTGGAATGCTTTTTTGTGCCGTGCAGATTGCCTTGCCGCTTTGTTATCAGGTTTACGCATAACCCGAAAACTATTGCCAGAATACTCAGAATCAGTAGAAGTTTTAAATATATGCCGGGCGAGGCTGCCAACAGCAGAAAGGCTTCGTCTCCTGTAGAAACAATCATGGCTGCAATCAGAGCTCCGAGGCCTAATACGGAGTGGGAATACAACGAAACAGCAGCAAAGCCTCCCACACAACCGGGGATAGCTCCCAGTATGATGCCAGTAAGAACCTGTTTTACAGGAGAGTTCTTAATGCTGTGGAGCCATTTGCCTTGATTGTCTATATTAAGATATTCTATGAGCAACATCATTATGATAACAAGGCCTGTAATCATAATGGCTCCCTTAACCGCTTCTAATAATATTTGGATAAACTCTGCCAATATTATTCAAGCTCTTTGTATATATCTAATAACTGTTCTGCTGCCATAAAAGAATCTATTTGGCCGGCAAGCACTTGTTGTTCTGTTTTTTGGATGGCTTTTTCTATCTTTGGATTGTCGTAGAAATTATTTCTGAGGGTTTCGTTTATATGCTCATACATCCAATACTTTGCTTGTTGGCGGCGGCGTATGTCGTAGTAGCCGTTTTTTCTTACAAGTTTAAAGTATGCATCTATTTTGTCTAATATCTCCGGCAATCCCTTTTTAGTTACAGCAGAAGATGTTACAGCCGTTGGCACCCAGCCGGAGTCTGTTGGGGGAAATAAATGTAAGGCATTTGCATATAAAGCTTTAGCTCCTTCTGCCTTTTCTATGTTATTGCCATCTGCTTTGGTTATGGCTATAAGGTCGCTCATTTCCATAATACCCCTTTTGATTCCTTGCAAATCGTCTCCTGCTCCGCTGAGCATAAGTAAGAGAAAGAAGTCGCTCATAGAGTGAACGGCTATTTCGCTCTGTCCTACTCCTACGGTTTCTATAAAAATAACATCGTAGCCCGCGGCCTCACATAGTATGACGGTTTCTCTGGTTTTTCTAGATACTCCTCCAAGTGAACCGGCGGAGGGAGAAGGCCTTATAAAGGCTTTAGGATCTTTTGTGAGGGTTTCCATTCTGGTTTTGTCGCCCAGAATAGAACCTTTGGTTTTTTCGCTTGAAGGGTCTATTGCCAGTACGGCTAATTTGTGGCCGGCACTTGTAATATAGCCTCCAAATGCCTCTATGAAAGTGCTTTTGCCGGCTCCAGGCACTCCGGTTATGCCTATGCGCATAGTACGGATTTTACTCTTTCTTACTTTCTCCTGGCAACCTATAATTATTTCTTTGGCCAGGGTACGGTGCTCTGGATTAGAACTTTCTATTATGGTTATAGCTTTACCCAATATTGCTCTGTCGCCTGCAAAAATACCCTTTAGATATTCTTTGGCTGTGAGTATGGCGGGTTTCTTTTTTACAAAGAAATTCTTGATATAAGGATTTACAGTAGGCTGGGCTTTTACACCATCGTTGACTAAAAGTGCGGTGTTGTTTTTCTTACTTTTCTTTGGTGGCCAATCCTCTGTAGTTGCATCTATTTTATTGCTCATACGGCTTGTTTACTCGTTGGTTGTATTGATTTCTAAAGTCTCTAAGCAAAATTAAGTATAAGTTTTTATTTCTACAATTGTATTTGGGCTACCCCTCTCCAAAGTGCTAACCACTTTGAAAATCGGTGTTAATGTTCTGTTATGCTTCCGCCCACAAATATTGCAACAATCGGCCTGTCTGGAGAGTTTGTTACAAGTGTTATTATGAACATTTTATCTGGATCTGCCTTACTCGCATTTATACTACCCTTTAATACAGCCTTGCTGCCAGCTAAAATTTGCGCAGGGCAATTCAAATCCATGCTATCTCCACCTGTTTCTATCTTGTATATTCTTAGTGTGGTTTTACCTGGGTTGCTTATGGTTACATTTACAGGAATTTTACTTCCTTTTTTAACAGTGCCAAACTGAAAGGAACTCTCGTCTAAAAATACTTGCGCAGCCCTGTCTTTTTCTTCTTTGCTCAGCGATGTGTATGGGGTAACAATAGTGGCTTCTGTGGCAAAAGTGCCAATATTTTTGCCATCGTTCAGCATAGTAGCTTTGTAGATGTTTTTTCCCCAACGCTGTTTGCCCTTGGCTGTATTGATGGAGTATGATATGGTGGCGCTCTCCCCTGGAGCTATGCTTGAGGGCGATACTGATATTTCGAGAGCAGGGTCGATATTTGTAAAAGTTATATTTACTTTTTTTGAACTGATGTTTACGATATTTTCTTTGAGAGCCTTTTTTAGCCCTTGTTCTATCTGACCGCTATTCTGTGTAGAAGATTTCATACCCATTGGTCCGAAGTGGGCCGGATAAAGTTCAGAAATAGGTTTTTCTTTGTCGTATGCAACGCCGATAATACGCAGCATGATAGGCTTGGCAGAGGAAGATACATAAACCGTGAGGGTTTTGTCAAAAGGATAGGCTCCCTGATCGTTGAGATAGGTAACCTTGATAATTCCGCTTTCTCCGGGTTTGATAGGGGCCTTGTCCCACTCTGGTACGGAGCATCCGCAAGATGAGAGGATATTATTTATAACAACCGGCTGATTACTGATGTTTGTGTATTTGAACTCACAATGCTTTTTTCCGCTGCCGGCAAGGAACTTTCCAAAATTATGAACTACCTTATCAAATTTTAGCGATGTGGTATGCCCTGTTTGTGCCCATGCTGTATAATTAAAAATAATTGAAACACAGGATAGTAAGATAATCCATAATTTTATTGAAGAAACTTTTTTCATAACAAAACCTCTTTTTCTTCCTTACTATTGCAAATATAATGCAAAACGCACTAAACCAATTTAAGGAAAATGCTTAAATTTAAGCCCACAATAAATTTCAGACTAAATTACAAACACGATATATCTATGAGAGCGCTTATTAAAAGTTTATCGTTGCTATTGACAGCGATTTGTATGTTGTTTTTGCCAACTTCTTGTGGGCGAAAATATGCCACCATTAAAGGAGATCCAACAAACACAAGGATTTATACCTTGCCTAATGGACTTACCGTATATCTTACTCCTATGAGCAAAGAGCCGAGAATTCAGACCTATATTGCGGTAAGGGTTGGTAGTAAAAACGATCCTGCAGAAACTACAGGCTTATCGCACTATCTGGAGCATATAATGTTCAAGGGCACAAAGAATTATGGTACTACAAACTATGAAGCGGAAAAACCTTATTTGGATTTGATTCTGACAGAGTTTGAAAAATACAGAACTCTTACAGATGCAGAGGAAAGAAAGGCTCAATATGCGAGAATAGATTCCATATCATACGAAGCTTCTCAGTTCTTTATAGGCAATGAATACGATAAAATTATGGCTCAGATTGGAGCAAAGAACTCAAATGCCTTCACTTCTTTTGATATGACGGTTTATCAGGAAGATATTCCGTCCAATCAGGTTGAAGCATGGGCCAAAGTTCAGAGCGATCGCTTTAAAAATATGGTTATAAGAGGCTTCCATACCGAGTTGGAAGCAGTATATGAGGAGTGTAATCTTGGACTTTCAAACGATGGTGGAAATGCGATAGATACCCTTTTGTTTGCAATGTTTAATAAGCACCCTTACGGCAAGCAGACTACAATAGGAACTCAGGAACATTTGAAGAATCCTTCTATAGTTAATATCCAGAAACATTTCGACAATTTCTATGTTCCTAACAATGTGGCTATATGTATGGCCGGAGATTTTAATCCTGACGAGGTTATAACTATAATCGAGAAATACTTTGGCGATTGGAAAAAGAACGACAATCTTGCTTTTTTAGAGTTTGAAGAAGAGGAACCTATCACTCATCCTATAGAAAAAACTGTTTCTGGTTTGCAGTCTCCGTTTGTGATAGTGGGGTGGAGATTGCCTTCTGCCACACGCTTGGGAAGAGAAATTAACTATATAGAAGATACTACGTATATGCTCTCTAATCTCTTGTATAACAGGAGAGCGGGGCTTTTAGACTTGGAGGTGAACCGCCCGAGAAAGACCTTGGGTTCTGCAGCGTACTATTATAATTTGTCTGACTATGGCATCTTTATCTTGGAGATGGAACCGAAAGAAGGCCAAAGCCTGGAGGATGCAAAAGCCATTGTAATGGAGCAGCTCGATAGAATCAAAAAAGGAGATTTTGACGAAAACATACTAAAATCTATTGTAAATAATGCAAATCTTGGCAGAATGCGTGCTCAGGATTCGTACAGAGCAGTTGCAGGCTGGCAGTATAATGCTTTTATAAACCGTTTGCCGTGGGAGTATGTACTTGGTCTTGGAGAGCGTCTTTCTAAGATAACAAAGGCAGATGTGGTGGCTTTTGCTAATCGTTATCTTGGAGATAATTATGTGCAAGTGAATAAAATACAAGGGCCGCAAGAGGGTGTTAAAACTCTCGAAAAGCCTTCTATTACATCAATTCGCACAAACAGAGATTCTGCCAGCCGTTTCCTCAGAGATATGGAAGTCTTGGCAAATTCTGCAAAACCTATTCAACCGGTATTTGTAGATTTTGAAAAGGATATGAGCATAGAAACATTATCTAACGGCCAAACTTTTTACTACAAACATAATCCGGATAATCAATTGTTTAGTTTGGGATACTATTTTACCAATGGTTCTAACGACAATAGGCTTCTGCCATATGCTCTGTCTTATTTAGGGGCATTGGGAACAGATTCTCTTAGTGCAGATCAGATAAAGACTAAGTTTTATGATTTGGCTTGTTCGTTTACAACTAATGCTTCTTGGAACGATGTAACCATATCTCTTTCTGGAATAGCTTCTACAATGGACGAGGCAAGTATGCTGATGGAGAATGTGTTAGCAAATGCAAAAGCCGACGAAGCCTTACTTGAGGTTATGAAACAGAATTGGGTTAAGAGTTTGCTGAATTTCAAGACAGACAAGGCTGATAATGAGGCGGGTGTTATGTATTATGCAATCTATGGCCCGAATAATCCTATGACCAATAATCTCAAACCTAAGGAAATAATGGCTTTAACTTCAGAAGAATTGCTTGCAGCTGTAAAAGATTTGCTGGGGCATCAGCATGCGATTGTATATTATGGTCCGGAGAGTAAGGCTTCTATGCTGCAGAAATTGCCTCAGATGCACAAGGTTGCAGATAATCTGATAGAATATGGTCCGAGTAAGGTATTTAAAGCATGGTCGAGCCAGATTCCTTGTGTTTACATTGCTCCATACAAGGCTAATCAAATAAATATGTATAAGGTAATCTCTTATGATGATATACCATATAACCCGGCCAATGATGCGGTTGTATCGTTATATGATTTTTATTTTGGCTCAGGAATGAGTTCTATTGTGTTCCAAGATATTCGCGAGGCTAAGGGCCTGGCATATCATGCGAGTGCGGTTACTTCTTTGCCGGCAAGAGTAGGAGAGATACCTTTTTATATGGCCAGAGTATATACCCAGAACGATAAAATGTTAGATGCCATGAATGCCATGGACGAAATTCTTGTGGATATGCCTGCCAATCAGAAGTCTTTTGACGTGGCTAAGGCTAATGCGCTGCAGAATCAAGCTACTAAGAGGTATAATGGAGCAGATGTTATTTGGCACTATATTTCTCTCAAAGAAAAGGGCGTAGATTTGGACTACGACAAGCAGATATATGACAAGATTTCTGGTTTGACTCTTGCAGACCTTGTGGCATACCAGCAACAGTATATTAGGAATCGCACATACACCACCGGTATATTGGGAAATCCGGCAGAACTTAATCTTAAAAATATACCTCCGACTTATGGTAAGGTGGTGATTTTAAAAACAGAAGATATATTCGGGTACTAAAATTTGCAACAAATTCTGCAACATTTTGTTTTTGGTGCGGAATTTGTATATTTGCCCCACTAAAAGAACAACTAACACTTAAAACTAATACAATTATGGCACACAAAATTACTTCTGATTGCGTAGCATGCGGAACTTGTCAGCCTGAATGCCCAGTAGGTGCAATCTCATCAGGCGACATTTACGTTATCGATCCAGGTCTTTGCACAGATTGCGGAACATGCGCAGGTGTATGCCCAATGGGTGCAATTACCCAGGAATAACATAGGGTGATATAAATTACACTTAAATTACACTGAAAGAGCTCGGGTTGCCGAGCTTTTTCTTTTATAGATAAAATGATTAAATTCGCAGGATATTAAGGCAATTAGAAATTTAATTTTTTATGGTATCATTTTCAAAGTTTTTGAGGGGTTTATTTGGCTCTAAGGAAGATAGAGACATGAAGGTTATTAAACCTGTTTTGGCTAAGGTATTGGAGGAATATAGCAGAATAGACAAATTGTCTAATAATGAGCTTAGAGAGGAGGCACGCAGAATAAAGACTACCATCAGAGAGAGATTAGAAGAAGATCGGGCCAAGCGTGCGCAAATCAAAACCCAGTTGGAAGGCCTGGATATTCCGGCTAAGGAAAAGGAGAAGTTGGCCGCAGAAGATGATGCGCTGAAAAAGAAAATAAATCAGGAGGTAGAACTTGTGCTTTCTGAAGTTTTGCCATCGGCTTTTGCAATCATGAAATCTACTGCCCGAAGGTTTAAGGAAGGAGAGGTGATAGTTGAGGCTACAGAGTTCGATAAAGATCTGAGCACAAAGGCAGACTATGTTACTATAGATGGGCAGCAGGCTATCTGGAAAAATTCTTGGATGGCTGGCGGAAATATGATTACCTGGGATATGGTGCATTACGATGTGCAGCTGATAGGTGGTATAGCACTGCACCAAGGAAAAATAGCCGAAATGGCAACAGGCGAGGGTAAAACTTTAGTAGCCACCCTACCTGTATTCCTGAATGCCTTGGCAGGTTTTGGAGTTCACATGGTAACTGTGAATGATTATCTTGCCAAGCGAGATTCGGAGTGGATGGGCCCGCTTTATCAGTTTCATGGATTATCTGTAGATTGTATAGATAAGCATGAACCTAATTCGGAGGCAAGGAAAAATGCCTATATGGCAGATGTTACCTTTGGTACCAATAATGAGTTCGGCTTTGACTATCTGAGAGATAATATGTCTGTAAATCTGGAAGATCTGGTGCAGAGAGAACATCATTATGCTATTGTGGATGAGGTGGATTCTGTGCTGATAGATGATGCCCGTACACCTCTGATTATATCCGGGCCGGTGCCAAAAGGAGAAGATCAGCAATATGAAGAGTACAGGCCTATAGTTGAAAAAATATATAATATTCAGAAGCAAGAGGCCACAAAGTATCTGAACGAGGCAAAGAAACTGATAGCAGCAGGGAATACAAAAGATGGAGGTATGGCTTTACTGAGAGCTCATAAGGCGTTGCCTAAGTACAATCCTCTCATTAAGTATTTATCGGAGCCAGGTATAAAGCAATTGCTTAATACTACCAACAATTTCTATATGCAGAATCAGAACAAGGAAATGCATGTAGTTACAGATCCTCTGTATTTTATTATAGAAGAGCAGGATAAATCGGTGGAGCTTACCGATAAGGGTAACGAATATATAGCATCCTTGGTTTCAGATCCTTTGTTCTTTGTGTTGCCAGATGTAGGTGCACAGGTTGCAGAAATAGAAAAGCAGAATATATCGGTGGAAGAGCAGCAATCTAAGAGAGATCAACTGATTTCTGAGTATGCCATTAAGGCCGAGAGGGTTCATACTGTTACTCAGCTTCTGAAGGCCTATACCATGTTTGAAAAGGATGTAGATTATGTTCTTATAGATAATAAGATAAAAATTGTAGATGAACAGACTGGCCGTATTATGGAAGGCAGGCGTTGGTCAGATGGTTTGCATCAGGCAGTTGAGGCCAAGGAAAGGGTAAAAGTAGAGGCTGCCACTCAAACATTTGCAACCATAACTCTGCAAAATTATTTCAGAATGTATCATAAACTGGCCGGTATGACAGGAACTGCTTCTACCGAAGCCGGAGAATTCTGGTCTATCTACAAGTTGGATGTGGTTACAATTCCTACCAACAAGCCTGTAATCAGGATTGATGCAGACGATTTGATTTACAAGACCAGAAAAGATAAGTACAATGCTGTTATAGACAGGATAACAGATCTGAGAAAGCAGGGCCGCCCTGTATTGGTAGGTACTACTTCCGTAGAAATTTCTGAAATGTTGAGTAAGGCCCTAACTCTTAGAAAGATACCTCATAATGTATTGAATGCTAAGTTACATGCTAAAGAAGCAGAGATAGTAGCTCACGCGGGGCAGGCCGGCAATGTTACAATAGCAACTAATATGGCTGGTAGAGGTACAGACATTAAGCTTGGTGCCGGTGTCGTGGAGGCGGGCGGACTCGCCATCATAGGAACAGAGAGGCACGATAGCCGAAGGGTGGACCGCCAGTTGAGAGGCCGTGCAGGCCGTCAGGGCGACCCTGGTTCTTCGGAGTTCTATGTGTCTCTTGAAGACGATCTTATGCGTTTATTTGGGGCTGAAAGAATATCGAGGCTTGTAGATAGGATGGGTATGAAGGAAGGGGATGTGTTGCAGCACAAGTGGTTGTCTTCTTCCGTGGAAAGGGCGCAGAAAAAAGTGGAGGAGAATAACTTTGGTATAAGAAAGAGACTTCTTGAGTATGACGATGTTATGAACACTCAAAGAAGTGTAATTTATACCAGAAGAAATAATGCTCTGAACGGAGAGCGTATGGATGTAGATCTGCAGAACATGATTGCAGATTTTGCAGAGGCGTTGGCTTCTAAGAAAGAAAACTTTGATTATGAAAGCTTTAAAATGGAAATGATTACACAAGTTTCCATAGATCCTTCCTTTGATGAAGCTTTCTTTTCCAAGACCACCAAGAATGAGCTGAGCGATAAACTGGAAGAGGCAATTTCTGAAATAATAGAGAGAAGGGGAGAGACTCTTGTTACTAAAACTTATCCTATAGTAGAGAGGATATATCAATCTCAATCAGCAACATATCAGAATGTTGCCATTCCTATTACAGACGGGCAGAAGGTTCTGCAGTTGATTGTTAATATGCAGAAGGCGGTAGATACAAAGGGTAAGGAAATTCAAAGAGCTCTTGTTAGGAATGTTACGCTTATAAAGATAGACGAGCACTGGAAGCAGCACCTGAGAGATATGGACGATCTCAAGCAGTCTGTGCAGGGAGCTACTTATGAGCAGAAAGATCCGCTGATAGTGTATAAGTTTGAAGGTTACAATCTGTTTAGAGAGGTGATTGAAAAAATAAGCAGGGATGTAATTTCTTTCTTGGTAAGAGCACAGTTGGCATTAAGAGAGGAAAACGACAATATGCTTCGTCAGGAGGCTCGCAGAAAAAAGACAGATATGAGCCGTATGAGTATGCGTAGAGACGAGGGTGCGGCACAGGCGGCTGCAGCAGCAGGCCGGCAGGAACGAAGCAATCAGCCGGTTCATGCCGAAAAGAAAGTAGGCAGAAACGACCCTTGCCCTTGCGGAAGTGGCAAGAAATACAAAAACTGTCATGGACAAGGTATTGATTAATAATTAAATACATTATCGCAATGCAATACGATGTAATTATAATAGGTTCTGGCCCAGGAGGGTATGTGGCCGCTGTAAAGGCAGCACAATATGGATTTAATGTAGCGGTTGTAGAAAAGGCCGAGATTGGAGGGATATGCTTGAACTGGGGTTGTATTCCAACTAAGGCTCTGCTGAAATCTGCAGAAACTTTTCAAGCATTCAAACACTTAGCTTCATACGGAATTTCTTTTGATGGAGATAATGTAGCAGATCCGGAACGTACTAAAGACCTTAGGGCAGATGTTACAAAGATAGTTGAGCGTGAGCGTGATGTGGCAGACAAGATGCGCAAAGGTGTGGAGTTTCTTTTCAAGAAGAATAAAATTACGATTATTCGCGGCAAGGCTGTTTTAACAGGCGAACATTCTGTAACGGTAGAGTGTAATGCAGATTGTTGCAGCGAAGAAGCAAACTCATGCAATCCAGATGGCGGAAAATGCACAATAGAGGGCAAGTATATAATAATAGCTACAGGAGCGCACCCTAAGGCTCTGCCTTTTGCACCGTTCGATGGAGAGAAGATTATTTCATACAAGAGTGCTCTTATCCCAAAATCTCTGCCTAAGTCTTTGGCGGTAATAGGTTCCGGAGCAATAGGTAGCGAGCTTGCATACTTCTATCAATCAATGGGTAGCGAAGTGTATCTGATAGAGTTTTTAGATAGAATAGTGCCGCTGGAAGATGATGACGTATCGGCTCAGCTCAGCCGCAGTTTCCGTAAGGAGGGAATGAAGGTAATGGTAAGCACTAAGGTTTGTGGTATAGATATAGATACGCATGCCAAATTAGAAGATGGCTCTTTAGATCCTGAAAATGTTATTGTAACTGTAGAGAGCAAGAAGGGAGAGGAAAAAATTAAAGTAGAGAGAGTGCTTTGTGCTGTAGGAGTTGCTCCAAATACACAAGATTTGGGCTTGGAAAATGTAGGCATTACTACAGACAAAGGAAAGATAAAAGTAAATAATTTCTATCATACGGGTGTAGCCAATATTTATGCGATAGGCGATGTTATACCTACTCCTGCTTTGGCGCATATGGCTTCTGCCGAGGCTGTTGCCTGCGTAGAACATATAGCAGAAGACGAAAAGAAAGTAGATTTGGAAGGTAGGCCGGTAAAATTTCATCCGGTTAATTATGAGCATATTCCAGGTGCTACTTACACCACGCCCCAGATAGCTTCCGCTGGTATGACAGAGCGTAAGGTAAAAGAACTTGGTCTTAATTACAAAGTGGGTAAGTTTATGTTTATGGCTTCCGGCAAGGCTACTGCTGCAGGCAAAACAGATGGTTTTGTAAAGCTAATCAGCGATGCCGATACCGATAAGCTTCTTGGCGTGCACCTAATAGGGGCAGATGTAACGGAGATTATCGGCGGAATGGTATTAGCCTTAGATTTAGGTGCCACAGCAGAGCAAGTGAAAAACACCGTGTTCCCTCATCCTACAATGAGTGAGGCCATTCGCGATGCCGCAGAGGCTTTGTAATAATTAAGAGGCCAACTCAGTTGGTTGTATCAAAAAGAAGCTGCATATCCTTGTGTATAAGTTTCTTTGCCTTTAGTCTTGGGACAAACTCCCAGCCTCCTATTATGTTGCGGTCTGATATGGCGTCTTGTGTAATGGTTTTATGCTTTTTGAGATAGTGGTATAGTATTTCGCGATATTCAGCGAGCCTTTCTACAGTTCTTTCGTCTATCTTATCAGGATTTATTCCTGCTTGCAGGAGCAAGCCGCCGCCGCCGCTGGCACGATAGGAGGTCATGGCCACTTTATATAGCTTGTTGAGATTGAAAGGAGTTCCATCTGCCATGGACAGTATTTTTACTCTTTCTCCGACAGGCTTTTCTATATCCACTGTGTAGTATATGCCGGCAGCAGAATCAAAGTTATAGAAGCGGTTTACAAAAGACCAGTTCTCTTGATTGTTCCTCGGGTCGTTGTGAGGTGCTATGTTAAGAAGATGGCCAGTGCTTATGTCTGTAATCCAATTATTGTAAGAATGTTCTAAGAAATTAATTATTTCCTGACCGGATAGGTTTATTATAAATAACTGGTTTTCATACGGGTATATTGAGAATAGATCGTTGTATAGCAAGGTGCCTGCCTTTATTGTTTTATTGTATGAAAGTGGTGCTGCGATAGAAATATCGGCATCTGTTTCTGTGAGGCCAAGCGTATGTATCAAGTTTATGTAGCTGCTCATTCCAATAAGGGCGTCTCGAGTGTGCATATCTGTATCCAGACTGCCTACCTCTGTAAGAGTGAATTCTTTTACCTTCTGATATTCAGGAAGGAAGAACTGTTTCATGCTTGTGTCTATCTGCTCAAAGTTTGCAGGTATGTTCTCTGCACTCAGAGTTTTAGAAACTACTTTTCCATTTTGCACTGTGAGTGTAATCTTGCCGTGTCCTACATTCTTTGCATGGCTTCCGGAATTTATCAGGCATATACTGTCGTGTTGGGCTATGTATGGCCTGTGGTCGTGTGAACATACCAGAAAATCAACTCCCCTTAGTTGCGACAGCAGATCCAATCCCTGACTTTCATAATTATCTCCATTCCCTTCTCCGGTTCCGGAATGAATGGCTACTATGATAACTTGCGGCTTTTCTGCTGCAATTATCCTATCTACATCTTGCTGAACCAGAGGAATAAGTGAGATAAAGTGCATGCCGCTCCAAATATCCTCCATCAGCCAAGCTTTCATATTCGGGTTGGTGTATCCGAGCACGGCTACTTTAAGGCCGCCTCTGTTTATAATTTTGTATGTCTGAAAATATCTGTCTGAGAATGGGTAGCCGCTTTGTTCGCCCTCTTGTTCAGATATGAAACTGCTGTTTTTTATGGCGTTTCCTCCCAAAAACGGTATGCCGATATCATTCATTTCTTTACATACCCTGTCATAAACCGAATGGCCGGTTTCTATATCATGATTACCAATGGCTACAGCATCGTATTTCATATAGGCGAGTAATCTTGGAAACAGATGTGGGCTGATTGTATCTATGTTATTAAAGTAGTAGGGGGCATTGTCGCCTTGCAGGCAATCTCCTGCATCTAACAGAATAACATTATCTGTACCTACACTATCTCTGAAATTATTAACAAGCCGGCTTATTGCAAAGAGGGAGTTTTTCTGGTTGCCATCTGTATATGTAGCATCGAACCACGCTCCGTGTACATCGTTGGTAGTGAGCAGATGTAGCGTGTATTCTCCATCTTTTATCCTGCCGCACGAAATAGCAGCCAAAGACAAGATAGCTGCTATGGCTATTCTAAAATCTTTCATAATATAATAATTCAAGGTGTTGGGAGGTAAAGTTAAGAATTTGTTGAAAAGAATAATATCAGCACAATTATGGAATGGTAAAAATCTAAAATCGTACTTAACTTTTTTACGCCTTTGCTTGTTGTTAGCGCTTCTCTCCTAATATATTGGCTGATATGAGCGGTTGTGCTGTACATGACAGAGATATTGGGATAGATGCCCTAAAGGGTCTTATGATTTTTCTTGTGGTGTTGGGGCATATAGGATTCAGAGATTATGGCCTGCAAATACAAAAGGTTATCTACTCTTTTCACATGCCGGTGTTTGTATTTTTGTCTGGCTTTCTTTCTCCCTTGCCAATAGATTGTAAGCGGCAGAAAAAGTGGTTCTTGCAAGTCTTACTCATTTATGCAGTAAGTCAGGCAGGCCATATTTTGCTTGCCTGCCGTGGCTGTGATTTCTCTTGGAGTATGCTTATAGTGCCGGCCCCTATATTATGGTACTTGGTATCGTTAATTTTTTGGCGTTTTTTTCTATGGTATTGCTTTAGGGGTATATCTGATATAGTGTTGCTGTGGACGGCCTTGCTATTTGCTTTAGCTTGTGGCTTTATTCCTTTAGACAGAGAGTTTTCTTTTCAGAGAACTTTTGCCTTCTTGCCATTCTTTACTACTGGTGTGGTATTTCGTAAGCAGAATTTTATGCAAAGGTTGAACAAGCTGCCGCTGTGGGTAGTCATTATAGTTTTGTTGGCCGGATTAACGCTTGCTCGTATTCTGCCATGGTGCTATCAGCCAAAACTCCATTATACTTGTTTGGACGATATATGTATAAGGTTGATACAAACATTCTTAGGCTTTGCCTTATGTCTTTCGGTAGTGAGGCTTATACATCCTATGGGCACTTCTTTTGTAAAGAAGAATCCTGCTTTGCAGATTTTACCGCTGCTTGGCCGATATACGCTTTGGATATATATAGGACATTCATACTTAAACCTTCTGAATGCTTACATTGTTACAAGGGTTGAGAGAATTATCCCCGAATTTTCTTTGGACATACTATCTGCCATAGTGCTGGCAGTGATTTACTGTGCAATATGTATAGTGGCCGGCATGATTTGCAAGAAACTTTTCAGGAAAGTAGCCTAAATACGTTATAACGTTATCAGAAACTATCTTTAATCTTGTAGGTGTTTCTTTGAGCGGAATTACGGCTTATCAGTTCTGCTATAAACCCTGTAAGGAACAGCATTACACCAAGTATTATGGCTACGAGGGCCAGATAGAACAGCGGTTGGTCTGTTACTGCTCTTAGTTTTATATCGGAGTAACCTTGTGTGTTAAACTGATTTTGTATAAGGTGCTGGAGTATGAGTTTTCTGGTTATTATCCATATAGCAATCAGTCCACCTATGATGAACATCAGAGTGCCCCAAACGCCAAAAAAATGCATGGGTTTCTTGCCAAATTTTTGCAGAAACCACAGACTCATAAGATCTAAGTAGCCGTTAATAAACCGGCTCATGCCAAACTTGCTGCTACCATATTTGCGCTTGTGGTGAGTTACTTCCTTTTCTCCAATTTTTGTAAAACCTGCCTCTTTTGCTAAAAATGGAATATACCGATGCATTTCGCCGTACACTTCTATATTTTTTACAACTTCCCTTTTGTAGGCCTTTAGTCCGCAATTCATATCGTGAAGTTTGATGCCGGTAACGCATCTTGCAGTGGCATTGTATATTTTTGAAGGGATGTTTTTAGTAAAGCGATTATCTAACCGCTTTCTTTTCCAACCGCTTACCAAGTCGTAGCCATTGTCTTTAACCATACGGTAAAGCTCCGGTAATTCTTTAGGATCGTCTTGCAGATCTGCATCCATGGTAAAAACCACATCGCCTTGTGCCGCCTCAAAACCACAGTATAAAGCCGCACTTTTACCGTAATTCCTTCGGAAACATATTCCGCGTATTACTCCGTTTCTGTTGGCTTGTTTTTGTTCTTGTGCCAATTGAAGTATTTCTGCCCAACTATCGTCTGTAGAGCCGTCGTTTATCATAATTATCTCATACGATAGAGCGGCTTTGCTAAGATTTTCTACAATGCCGGCCACCAATTCTCTCAGCGATTCTTTTTCGTTGAAAATGGAGATAACTACAGAGATATCCATGGTAAATTAAATAGTTTCCGGAGTATTTGTATTCATCGGATTTGGATTGACTTTAGTGAATGAAGCCAAGATTGCCGACCATATCAATCCGTATATCAGGGCAGAAATAAGGGCGCTTGATGCCATAATCACCATCAGATTATTCTCCAATAGTTCTATTGTGTGGCCTTCTACACGCATAGCAGATAGTTGAGAAATATATACCTGCCTGATTTCTTCCATGGTCTCTGGCATTATCCATGTGTATTGTATGAAGAAGAAGCAGGCCAATACGATGCCGGAAAATAAAGAGGTTAGCCAGCCGTATGAAAAAACCTGTCCGTAGGTAGTGTAGCCTTTAAGTGCAGCATTTCTGGTGCTGAACTTTTTCATTGCCCACCACAAGAATGTGATTGTGGCCCCAAGTTTTAATAATACGATAAGGACGCTTATAGATGATTCATTTAGAATGGTAGCTAAAAGTGTGAATACAATGCCAATGAGGGCGAGTTTCAGACCTTCCATGGCAGCGCTGTTAACTTTACCTACGCTGGTTTTTTGCTGTTCTTCCATAATGTAAACTACATGATTTTATAGGTACAAATATACAAATAATTGCTAAATTTGCAGGCTGTTGAAAACAAGTGCTATGTATTGCACTTAATTATTAATTATAATATCGGTACTATGAGTGTAGTAAAGATTACATTTCCCGATGGAAGTGTAAGAGACTTTGAGAAAGGCATTACTGGCTATCAGATAGCGGAGAGCATTAGCCCACGTCTTGCCGCAGAGGTGTTGTCTGTCTCTGTAAATGATCAGGTTCAGGATCTTAGATTCCCTATAGAAGAAGATGCCCATATACGGCTTCATAAGTGGGAAGATGAAGAGGGAAAAAAGGCTTTCTGGCATTCTTCCTCGCATCTTATGGCGGAGGCTTTAGAGGCCTTGTATCCCGGTATCAAGTTTGGTATCGGACCTGCCATAGATAATGGCTTTTACTATGATGTAGATTTGGGCGATAAAACTATCGTAGAAGCAGATTTAAAGAAAGTTGAGGATAAGATGTTGGAATTGGCCCGTACTGGCGAGAACTATGTGCGTACAGATGTGCCTAAAGAAGAAGCTCTTGACTTTTTCGGCAAAAAGGGTGATGAATATAAGACAGAGTTGATAAGCGAACTTAAAGACGGTACAATCTCTTTCTATACCAACGGAAACTTTACCGATCTCTGCCGTGGGCCGCATATCATGTCAACTTCGGCAATAAAAGCAGTCAAACTCACATCCATTGCAGGAGCTTATTGGCGTGGCGACGAAAAACGCAAGCAACTCACCCGCATATACGGAATAACTTTTCCTAAGAAAAGTATGTTGGATGAGTATCTGAAAGTGCTTGAAGAGGCCAAGAAAAGAGATCATAGAAAACTTGGCAAAGACTTGGAACTCTATGCTTTTAGCCAGAAAGTGGGGGCCGGGTTGCCGCTATGGCTTCCGAGAGGAGCAGCACTGCGTACTCGTCTGGAGAATTTCTTGCGTAAGGTGCAGAGCGATTATGGTTATCTGCCGGTAATTACTCCGCATATAGGACAAAAAGAATTATATGTAACAAGTGGCCACTGGGCAAAGTATGGTCAAGATTCATTTAGGCCTATTACCACCCCTCAAGAGGGTGAGGAGTTTTTGCTCAAGCCGATGAATTGCCCGCACCACTGCGAAATATATAAAACCAAACCTCGTTCATATAAAGATCTGCCAATAAGATTTGCCGAGTTCGGTACCGTTTACAGGTATGAGCAGAGCGGTGAGCTTCATGGTCTTACCCGTGTAAGAGGGTTTACTCAAGATGATGCTCACCTGTTTGTGAGGCCAGACCAGCTTAAAGATGAGTTCTGTAAGGTTATAGATATAGTTCTATATATCTTCAAGACTTTGAAATTTGAACAGTACACAGCACAGGTTTCTTTAAGAGATAAAGTAGATCATAGCAAATACATAGGCTCTGACGAAAATTGGGAAAAGGCAGAACAGGCTATAATTGAGTCTGCTGCAGAGAAAGGGCTGAAAACTAAGGTTGAGTACGGAGAGGCAGCATTCTATGGTCCGAAATTAGATTTTATGGTAAAAGATGCTCTTGGCCGCCAGTGGCAACTGGGTACTATCCAAGTAGATTATAATCTTCCTGAGAGGTTCGGTTTGGAATATACAGGGGCTGACAACCTAAAGCATCGCCCGATAATGATACACAGGGCACCTTTTGGCTCTATGGAGCGTTTTGTTGCAGTTTTACTGGAACATACAGCCGGTAATCTGCCGTTATGGCTCACTCCAGATCAGTGTGTGGTTCTTCCTGTAGGAGAAAAATATGTTGATTTTGCTAAAAAAGTTTGCAATTCATTAAAAAATTGCGATATTCGCACCTCCTTAGACGACCGCAACGAGACTATAGGCAAGAGAATAAGGGAAAACGAGCTGAAAAAGATGCCTTATCTACTGGTTGTTGGAGAAAAGGAAATGGAGGAGAATAGTGTTGCTGTTCGTCAGCAAGGTGGTGTAAATCTTGGAGTTATGAAGGTAGAAGATTTTGCCGCTTTTATTAGTGAAAAAATAAAGGAGGAACTTGGGGAACCAGTTAAACCTTCTGAAAAATAAATATGTTTAACTTAAAATAGGAGGATAGAGTATCGCCGCATTCAAACCGCGTTCCGGTGGTTTTAAGCCGCAAGGAACCAACCAATTCCACAAGCCAGCAAACTCAGCAGGCAAGCCTGGCTTGAAAGGGTCTGATAAATTTCATAAAGAAGATGAGGGCCCGCGTTGCAATGAACAGATCAGAGTACCTGAAGTAAGGGTCGTAGGAGATAATGTGCCTGAGCAAAAAATTTATCCGATAGCTCAAGCATTAAAAATGGCCCAGGATCTGGAGCTTGATTTGGTTGAGATAGTGCCTAATGCAACCCCTCCTGTATGTAGGATAGTCGATTATCAGAAATATCTCTATCAGCAGAAGAAAAAGGCTAAGGAGATGAAGGCCAATGCAGCTAAAACAGAAATAAAGGAGCTGCGTTTTGGGCCAAACACAGATGAACACGACTTCCAATTTAAGTTGAACCATGCCAAGAACTTTCTCAAAGATGGCTGTAAGGTAAAGGCGTTTGTGTATTTCAAAGGACGCTCGATACTGTTCTCAGAGCAGGGAGAGAAACTGCTTTTGAGATTTGCGGTGGAGCTTGAGGAGTTTGGCAAGGCTGAAAAAATGCCTCTTCTTGAAGGAAAGAGGATGAGTATGATAATTGCACCTATTAAAAAAAAGTAAAGATATGCCAAAATTAAAGACCAAGTCCAGTGCCAAAAAGCGTTTCGAGCTTACTGGCTCGGGTAAAGTTAAAAGGCGTCATGCCTATCATAGTCATATTCTGACTAAGAAATCAACCAAACGCAAGAGAAATCTTGCTTATTCTGGTATTATTGCAGGCAGTGACGAAAAGAGAGTTAAGAACTTAATACTCTCGTAGTTAACATTTTTATTAACCGGTTGCCCAGCAGAAGAAGTCTCTTAAGGAGAAGAGCGCTGGCCTCCAAAAACAAGAAATTATGCCAAGAAGTGTAAATTCTGTAGCGTCAAAAGCAAGGCGCAAGAAAATTTTAAAGCAGACCAAAGGCAACTTTCATGCGAGAGCTAATGTTTATACGGTTGCCAAAAATACCTTAGAGAAGGGTTGGACTCACGCTTACAACGATCGTAAAGACAAGAAAAGAAATTACAGAGTTCTCTGGATTCAGAGAATAAATGCGGCTGTTAGAGCTTATGGTATGAACTATTCTCAGTTTATAGGCAAGCTTGCCAAGAGCAATGTGAACCTGAACCGTAAAGTTCTGGCCGATCTCGCAATGAACAACCCACAGGCTTTTGAGAAAGTAGTAAAGTCTTTGGATTAATCGCCCATCGTAGATGAGTTTTTATCGGAACAAATGGTTTAAGTTTACCCTGTGGGGAACTCTTTACATTTTGTGGGTTATATGGCTTGGGAATTACTGGTGGCTTTTGGGCTTGCCGGTAATTTTCGATTTATATATAACCAAAAAAGTAAAGTGGGCTTTCTGGCGGCGGAATAAAAAACGCGGTAATTTTACAGATACATTGCTCGATTGGCTGGACGCTTTTATTTTTGCTGTTGCGGCGGCCATGATAATCAAGATATTCTGGTTTGAAGCCTTTACTATTCCTTCTCCGTCTATGGAGAGCACGCTTTATACAGGAGATTATCTGTTTGTATCTAAGGTGGCTTACGGTCCGCAGGTTCCGCAGACTCCCGTGTCTGTGCCTCTTGTACACAATACTATTTATAATCGGGAATCTTATTCCACTGTAATTCAGAATAAATATCGCAGACTGAAAGGTTTTGGAAAGGTTAAGAGAAACGATATTGTTGTTTTTTCTTTCCCGCACGGCGATACAGTGTTGAAGGGGATGCCGCAGGCTGATTATTATCAGTTGGTGCGTTTGGCTGGGAATGACAGAGCTACGGTTATACAGAATTTTGGGCCAGTTATAGTGCGTCCTAAGGATAAGAAAGACAACTATGTCAAAAGGTGCGTGGCTGTTCCGGGAGACACTTTGCAGATAATAAATGGGGATGTTTTTGTAAACAGAAATAAGGAGCCGGAGAGAAAAACTCTGCAAAAATCTTATTCTGTGATAACTAAGGGCGATCCTATTAATCATGTGGTTTTGGAAGATTTACAGATTAATCCTAATGAAGTTTCTTTTGATCCTTCATTGCCCGGTTATCCTGATATTAACCTTAATGCTACTCAGTTTGAAGGGATTGCACGCCTGCCTATAGTGCTCAAAACAGAGGCGAACATAGATATATATCCTCCAGATTATCCAGATTCTCCTTTAATGCTGTTCCCTTTTGATACGCTCAGACATTGGACAAGAGATAATTTTGGGCCGATATGGATTCCTGCAAAGGGGGCTACCGTTCAGTTAGATGCAACTTCGTTGCCATTATATCGCAGAATAATTACTTCTTATGAAGATAATGTTTTGGAAGAGAAGGAGGGTAAGATTTATATCAATGGAACGGAAGCAACAACTTATACCTTTAAGCAAGATTACTACTGGATGATGGGAGATAACAGACATAATTCTTTGGATTCCAGATACTGGGGTTTTGTTCCGGAGAATCACATAGTAGGAACTCCTTTCTTAGTGTGGTTTTCTAAAGACAACTACCGTGGTTTTCCTTCGGGTATAAGGTGGAACAGAATATTTAAGTTTGTGAGAAACATTTAATTTGGGATTTAGAAAATTATTTCTCATATTTGCAGCCCGAATTCGACAATTCGAGTGAGGTTAAAATAGAAATTAAAATAATAAAAGATACAGTTATGGCAAGGGTTTGTCAAGTTACAGGTAAAAAGAGAATGATTGGTAACAACGTTTCTCACTCAAAGAGGCGCACAAAGCGTGAGTTTGCCGTGAACCTGAGAATGAAGAAATTCTGGCTTGAAAGCGAGAAGAGGTTTGTTACACTCAAAGTGAGCGCAGCAGGTATGCGCAATATCAATAAGAATGGCCTAGAGGCTGAACTCAAGAAGGCCGTAAATAATGGTTACATAGACATCGTATAAGGAGTTAGATTATGGCTAAGAAAGAAAACAGAGTTCAGGTAATACTTGAGTGTACCGAGCAGAGAGAAAGTGGTGTTCCTGGCATGAGCCGTTACATTACTACAAAAAACAAGAAGAATACTACACAGCGTTTGGAGCGTAAAAAATACAATCCATATTTGAAAAAAGTAACGCTGCATAGGGAGGTTAAATAATTTTAAAAGATTAGATTATGGCAAAGAAAGCGGTTGCAACATTTGCTGGCGACAAGTCTCAGAATAAGAATGTTGTTAAATGTGTCCGTATGGTTAGAAGCAAGAAGACCGGTTCTTACTATTTTGAAGAGGCCGTAGTTCCTATCGGGCAGGAGAAAGAGTTCCTTGCTGGTAAGAAGAATTAACTTTACAGACCACAAAAGACAAAGGCTTTCGGATTGTTTCGAAAGCCTTTTTTTGTTTATATTTGTAGTTTAGTTAGCAGTAGTATATTAAACAGATTCTTAGGAGATATATGGGACTTTTCTCAAGAAAGAAAAAAACGGATACTTCTTTAGACCTCGGTCTTCATAAAACAAGACGTGGGCTTTTTGCGAGAATTGCCGATGCCATTATGGGTAAGACTACTATCGACGACTATGTTCTGGAGAGTATAGAGGAGGCTTTGATTAGTGCCGATGTTGGCTTAGATACTACGGCCGAGATTATGGAAAGGTTGCAGGCGAGGGTGAAAAAAGAAAAAGATGTATCTACAGACAAAGTAATGGATATCTTAAAAGAAGAAATTGCAGATATGCTTACTTGTTCATCTTCTACAGGAGTTTCAGACGAAGTTTATGTAGATACTGCATTCAAGGCAGACAGTAAAGTGTTCGACTTTTCCAAGAAGCCCTATATTATTATGGTTGTGGGGGTAAATGGTGTGGGTAAAACAACTACCATAGGAAAGATAGCTTCGCAGTTGCGAAGTGCCGGAAAGAAGGTTATGATTGGGGCGGCAGATACTTTCAGGGCAGCAGCTGTAGAACAATTGGATATATGGGCGCAACGTGCCGGAGTAGAGATAGTAAAGCAGAAAATGGGAGCCGATCCGGCCGCAGTTGCTTTTGATACAGTTAATTCTGCTGTAGCCAAAGGGATGGATGTGGTAATAATAGATACAGCCGGCAGGCTTCATAACAAGGTAGGTTTGATGAATGAACTTACCAAAATCAAGAATGTTATGAAGAAAGTTGTAGAAGATGCTCCGCACGATGTAATGCTTGTATTAGATGGTTCTACAGGCCAGAATGCAATGATGCAGGCAAAGGAGTTTTCTAAGGCTACACAGATATCGTCTTTGGCAATAACCAAATTAGATGGTAGTGCTAAGGGTGGTGTTGTTATAGGTATAGCAGAGCAGTTTAGAGTGCCGGTAAAGTTTATAGGGGTTGGCGAGCAAGTTGGAGATCTCAAGGTATTTAGCAGAGAAGAGTTTGTAGAGTCTTTATTCAGCAAGACATCAGGCAAAGAAGTACAGTAGAAACAAGTAATTCATAAATTAAATATGGAAATATCATATAATTGGTTGAAGGAATATGTAAAGTTCAATCTGAATGCAGACGAAGTAGCCGAGGCACTAACCAATATAGGGCTTGAGGTTGAACATCAAGATATTGTAGAAGAGATACCAGGGGGGCTGGAAGGTGTTGTGGTGGCGCATATAAGGGAATGTGTTCCTCATCCAGATTCAGATCATCTTCATGTAACCAAGGTAGATTGTGGAAGTGGAGAGTTGTTACAGGTTGTATGTGGCGCACCCAATGTGGCTGCGGGGCAAAAGGTTTTGCTTGCTACTATAAATACAAAATTGGTTTTCGGGGGTCAGGAGGTTAAGATAAAGAAATCTAAGATACGAGGAGTAGAGTCTTTTGGAATGTTGTGCGCAGAAGATGAGTTGGGCATAGGCTCAGATCATTCCGGCATAATGGTGCTTCCGGAAGAGGCTGTTGTTGGTACAAAAGCCAGAGATTATTTTGGCTTCAAGACAGATACCGTTTATACAATAGGTCTTACCCCTAATAGGATAGATGCAGCCTCGTTTATGGGAGTTGCCAGAGATTTGAGCGCTTGGCTTAGGCTTAATGGCTTAGGCGGGGAGCTTACTTTCCCTTCTGTTGATAATCTGCAGATTCCGGAAAAAGATAATGGGGCTGTGCAAGTTGTTGTAAAACAACCAGAAGCTGCACCTCGTTATAGCGGTCTTACAATAAAAGGCATTTCGGTAAAGGAATCGCCGGAGTGGATGAAAAAGAAGCTACTGAGCGTGGGCTTTAGGCCAATAAACAATATTGTAGATATTACGAACTATGTTCTGATAGAAACCGGCAATCCTATGCATGCCTTTGATGTAGAGTATATTAAAGGTAATAAGATAGTGGTGGATTTCTGTGCGGAGGGAACTTCTTTTACAACCTTGGATGGTGTGGAACGCAAACTTTCTTGCCAAGATTTAATGATATGCAATGAGGAAGAACCTATGTGTATGGCCGGAGTTTTTGGCGGGTTGGACAGTGGAGTAAAAATGTCGGATGGCAGTACGGTTGGTACCACATCGGTGTTTTTAGAAAGCGCTTATTTCAATCCTGTGTTCATACGCAAAACATCAAAGCGGCATGGCCTTAAAACAGAGGCAAGCTTCAGATATGAAAGAGGTTGTGATGTAGAAATGGTACCTTATGCGTTAAAAAGAGCAGCAATGCTTGTATTGGAATTGGCAGGGGGAGAAATCGTAGGTCCTGTGCAGGATGTACAGTTCAAACCAGCTGAGAAGAAGGTTGTAGAATTGGATTATGCCCGCATGGAGGCTCTTATGGGCTTTAAGATGGGGGGGAGTAAAATTCGGGAGATTTTGGGTTATCTCGATATGGAATTTGTAAGTGAGTCGGAAACGGGATGTATTGTTAAGGTTCCTACATATAGGGTGGATGTGTATAGAGAGTGCGATATAGTTGAGGATATACTGAGAATCTATGGATATAACAACGTTCCTTTGCCAGATAGTATAAAATGTTCGGTAAATGTATCTCCTCATCCAGATCCGGAAAAAATACGTAAGGTTGCTTGCGAAACATTGACAGCCAACGGTTTTATGGAGATGATGAACAACTCCCTGTCTAAGAGTGCATACTATGAAGATTTGAAAACATTCCCGGCAGATAATCTTGTAATGATTTGCAACCCTCTGAGTTCCGATTTGAACTGTATGCGTCAGACTCTGCTTCTCAATGGTTTGGAAGTGGTTGCATATAATATAAATCGTCAGGAGAATATGCTCAAACTCTATGAGTTTGGTAATGTGTATTCTTTTAATAAAGATTATGTTAAGCCGGAAGACGAGAAGAGTTCTCTAAAGGCTTATACCGAGCGGCCAAAGCTATCGCTGCTTGTAACAGGTGAGGGGTTAAGGAGTTGGAGAAGTAAAACAGTAAGTGGAGATTATTTTTCTCTGAAAGGGTATGTAGAATTGCTCTTGAAGAAATTTGGGATTGAAATTAAAGATTTGGACTATGAAGGAGCTCCTTCGGATATATTTTCGGAGGGCCTTACATATAAACTGAAGTCTAACGGTAAAGAGATTGTTGTTATAGGCGCTGTAAGAGAGCGGCTTGTAAAGAAATTCGGTATCAAACAGAAGGTTTATGCCGCAGAATTCAGCTGGGATGTGCTGCTGAATAAAGTAAAGAAGAATACAGTTAGATTTTCTGAACTTCCACGTTATCCCGAAGTTAGAAGGGATTTTGCGTTGCTGTTAGACTATCAGGTGTCTTTTGCAGCCCTCAGGGATGCAGCTTATCAGACAGAGAAAAAGTTACTGAAGAATATAGTTCTGTTTGATGTTTACACAGGCGACAAAATACCGCAGGGTAAAAAGCAGTATGCAATTAGCTTCTACCTGCAAGATATAGATAAGACCCTTACTGATAAGGCAGTAGATTCCATAATGGACAAACTTCTCAGAGTTTTTAAAGAAAAATTCGGGGCAGAATTACGATAAATATACACGTATGAAAAAGAGTTTATTTGCTATAGCCTGCATATTGGCTGTAGTTGCTTGTAAGCAAAGCAGCACTAAAGAGCCGGTTGAAGATTCTACTATCGCCTCAGAAGTTCAAAAAATGGCTTTGGAAGAACCGGTATCGGCAGAAGAGGTTAGGCATGAGTACTTATCTCAGGATTTAGCTACATTCGAACTTTATGGGCGGGTTCAATCCGTTACATACACTCAGGAACATAGCTTTCCGATTACCGTACAGTTCAACGATACGGGGAATGTTACTGCAATAGTCAGGGTAGTTAGTGAGGAAGAAAAAGAAAATGCTGAAGTCCAGTACAATGATGCCAACCGAATTGAGTATATACGCTTTGAATCTGATTCTCCTTGGGTAACTATTCTCGGTTATGAAGAAGGCGATGGGTTCAGGGCTCCGCGTACTTATACTTCATCCAATCAGGTAGGAAATTACATAGAAGAAACCTATCATCGCGATTCTAAGGGGCTTGTTACTAATGTAGAAGTACAGGAGGTTGTACATTTTGGTACAGTAGAAAACGACGAGGCTGTTAGCATAGAATTTTCTGATTTTGACAAGAAGGGCAACTGGCTGAAATGCACTATAAAACATGGCGATACGGCTTTTGTTAAAGTGCGTGCTATTACGTATTTTCCTTAGAAACAGAGATATGTATAAGTTTTTGTTAGCTGTAGCGCTTCCACTTGCTTTATTAAGTTGTGGAAGCAATGCTTCTATTGATATTCAAGACAATAGCAATACGGTTTCTGTTGTGGTGGCATACGTTAGTGGGGGGCAAAAGAAACCATTGCCTGATTTTGACAAGGTTACTCATATAAATTATGCTTTTGGAAGTATAGACTCAACTTTCGCTAAAGTGGCGATAGAGAACTTAGAGCGTTTTGAGCATATCGCCGAACTTAAAAATGAGTATAACAGAGTGTCTGACAGAAAGGTATTTATGCAGCTTTCTATAGGAGGTTGGGGAAGTGGCAGATTCAGCGAAATGGCTGCCGATAGTATTCTTAGGCATTCTTTTGTGTCTTCTTGCAAGGCTATTGTGGAGGAATATAGCATAGATGGGATAGACTTAGACTGGGAATATCCTTCAAGCGGTGTGGCAGGTATATCATCAGCACCTGAGGATGTTGCTAATTTTACTCTGTTGGTAAGAGAGCTAAGAGAGGCATTAGGAAAAGAGAAGCTACTCACAATTGCAACTATTTCTACAGCACGGTTTATAGATTTTAAGGCCGTAGATCCATATATAGATTTTTATAATATAATGAGTTACGATATGGCAGTAGCTCCTTTTCATCATTCGCCTCTAAAACGCTTTGAAGCAACCTTGCTGCGAAATACATTTATAGAGAATCTGAAAAATGGGAATGGTCTTATGGATTATCCATCCGATACTGCCGTAGCTCAGCAGTATGGGCAGATGTACAAGACCCCCGTTGTTCTGAGCAGAGAATATTTCAGGCAGTACATTGTGAATCAATCTGGAGGGCAGGGGGCGGCGGCCGAGAGCGTTATTGCAGGTCAGTGTACAGCAGAAGAGGCTGTTATAATGCATATTATAGCCGGATTAGATATATCTAAATTAGTTTTAGGTATGCCATTTTACGGCAAATCAGGGGGCGGGGTGCAGTATCCATTCCAGCAGCAGTTTGAGCAAAGCGGCGAGACCGGGGAGGGGTATTCTCTTGTATGGGATGAGATTGCACAGGTTCCCTATATTGCCGATGCTTCTGGAAATTTGGTCTTTGGTTTTGAAAATCAGCAATCCATACGGGCAAAATGCCGGTTTGCCAAAGAGCATAGACTATTGGGAGTTATGTATTGGGAGTATTGTATAGATGCCGGCAGACCAGAAGCAGACACTCTAAAACCAAATATGCTATCAAGAAACGGTCTTATAGATGCAGTGGCTGAAGAAATGCTGAATCGGTAAATTTCTGCAAAGTTTCCGGTTCAGCATCAGATGGTGTTGTATAAGGTTTACTGTTATCAATAAAATTTGACAGTAGTGCCTTCGAGCGATGTAAGAATCTTGTTGGCAAGGCTACTTGCTCCTATTCTGAAATATTTTGGCAAAAGCTGTTCTCTACCAAGAATCTTCTCTACTATAGTGAGATACAATATTGCATCTTCTGAGGTGGAAACTCCGCCGGCTGGCTTAAAGCCTTTTCTTGCACCGGTTTTTTCCATAAACGCTTTAAGACATTTGCACATGGTTAAAGCTGCTATTGGAGTGGCACTCGGTTCTTGTTTGCCAGTGGAGGTTTTTATGAAGTCTGCCCCACATTCGAGGGCAAGAAAAGAGGCTGCTGCAATTGCCTCTATGCCTTCTTGGAGGGTAGGAAAGTGGGTTTGCAGGGCACCGCTTTCGAGGATTACTTTAAGTGTTTTGCCTTCTGTAACTTTTCGGAGCAGTTTTAGCTCTTTTGCACAAGCTTCTAAATTGCCGTTAATAAAGGAGTTGTGAGGCAGCACTATGTCTATTTCGGTAGCTCCTTCTTCTATGGCATGCTTTGTTTCCAGTTCTTTTACATCCAACCAGCTCTGCGATGAGGGGAAGCAGGCAGAAACTGTGGTAATACCAACTTCTTTTTCTTTTAGAGTAGCTTTGACAATCTTTGCAAAGTTAGGGTAAACACAGATAGATGCCGGCAGTGGATATTGTGGATAGGTGGCTTTGAAGTGGTTTACTTTATTTGTGAAGGATTCTATGAACTCTGGGGTATCCGAAGTATGAAGACTTGTTAAGTCTATAGCCCCCAATGCTACTTTCAAGTTATCTATGCTACAGTTTGATTTTGCCTCTTCTTTAATTAAAAGAATCTCTTTTTCAAGTTCTTCTGCATTAAGAGTGAGGTTGTATTTAACTAAAAACTCTTTCATAAATCAGGCGTTGTAATATCTTTATAATTCTCTGTTTTTGCTGTCTAATATGATGGTAACCGGCCCGTCGTTAAGCAGTTCTACTTTCATATCGGCTCCAAATACTCCGGTGGCTACTTTTCTGGGAGGTGTTGATGGCTCTGAATTTAGGGCACATTCCATTCTTCTTACAAATTCTTCATACAGGGGGATGGAAATTTCAGCCTTAGCTGCTTTTATATATGAAGGCCGATTGCCCTTAGCTGTTTGAGCCATTAGGGTAAACTGGCTAACCACCATTATTTCACCTCCATTACTCAAGACAGATATATTCATTACTCCGTTGGCATCGTCAAAAATTCTGAGATTCACGATTTTCTTTACGAGATAGTCTATGTCTTCCGTAGAATCGTCTTCTGCTATTCCAAGCAACACCAGCATACCTGCATCAATCTTAGATTTGACTGTGCCGTTTATGGTTACGCTGCAATATTTAGTTCTCTGTACAACGGCTCTCATATTTTATCCATTTATGCAGGTTCTCCGTTGATGCTTATCTTAAAACCTTCTGACATAAGTGGGGCTGCTATTTTATGCATCTCTTCTATGGAGGCTTTTATCAGTCCTTTAGCAGGGGTGTCTCTGTCTAAGGTGTACATCATTATCTGCCTTGGCTTAATTTGCCTTGCCACTTCTCTCCATTGCTCTGCAAGGTTGGCATTTGTGCAATCTATGTCTATAATTTCTCCTGTTTTTGGATCTTCTGCCTTGCCCTTGAAAAATATAGTTTGCAGTATAAACTGCCCGTTGAATTTTTTTAGGTTCTCTATTGTTTGGCTCAGATTGTATTTTTTACATGGTCTGTTAATGGCTCTTATATATGCTAAGTCTGTAGAATCTATTTTAAGAATAGGATTATCTACCTTCATAAGAGCCAGCCTAATACTCTCATTGCTTATTGTAGAAGCGTTGCTGAGCACAGATACCTTGGCTCCTTTCAGATAGCGGTCTCTTATGCGTATGGTTATATCTATAATCTTGGCAAATTCAGGGTGTACGGTGGGTTCTCCATTGCCGGAGAATGTAATAGAATCTACTTTTATGCCCTCTTTATTAAGTTCTTTTACTTTGGCAGCAAGGGCCTCTTCTACTTGCTTGGCTGTTGGTATGTGTTTATCTTGGGCATGGTCTTTATTCCAACCGCACTCGCAGTAGATACAGTCGAAGGTGCAGATTTTGCCGTGCTCAGGTAATAGATTGATACCCAGAGATGATCCTAACCGGCGGCTATGTATCGGGCCTATTATCAAAGATTCAAATAATTTTGTAGCCATATTTGTATTCTGTTAAGCTTTCTACGATTTTTACTTTGTTTGAGTTGCGGAGCCTTAGGCAAGTCTTCTGGAAGAACTTTCCGTAGTGAGGGAGAGGTTGTGAAGATTCTCCAAAAGAACTACACCAGGTACTTTACCCACGGAAAGGCTTCCCATAATATCTTGCTTGCCAATATACTCCGCTCCATTGCTGCATGCCCACTGTAGCATTTCCGATAGGGTTATATCTGGGAAGTGCTCTTGCAGGCACAACATTTCTTTAACCATGTTCAATAGGTGGTTAGAAGAAAGACTGTCTGTGCCTATACATATTTTAAGAGAATTGTTGAGCATTAGACGTATTGGCGGTAATTCTCTATGTATGAATATGTTTGATAACGGACAAATGGTAAAGAACGGATTTTTTAGGCACAGCTTGGCTTTATCTATGCTTTTTTGGCTTATAACCACATTGTGTACAAGGTTGATGTTTCCGGCAATCTTTTCTAAGTTGCCATCTTGTTTGGCAATAAGGAGATTTATAAAATACTCCAATGCAGTGGTATGGGTAACGGGAGGTGTGGAGAGCCCCCTGCTTTTATAGTTGTCTGCCAAGGCTCCGCTCCCCTTCATTATCAAATCTTCCTCCTCTTGACTTTCCTGATTGTGATATGAAATGTAGCCTGTTTCAAGGCCTTTTAGTGCCGCCATGGCAAGGAGTTGCGGGCTCATGGTATAGCATGAGTGTGGAGTAATGCCGGCATCTAACCCAATATCTATGGCTTGCTTAACTATTTGCAGACCACTATCTAAGATGCTTTCTGCATCTTCTTTTTCTGTACCGAAAAGCTCTACAAAGGTTCTGAAATATATAGGAAAAGCCGAAGGGGCGTTAGAAGGTAGCAGATTGAGGTAGTGTTTCTTGAGAGCAAAGCTTTCGGCGCAATTGCTTATATCAGCAACCGCTACAATGCCTTGTTTAGAAAAATTCTCAAACTCTGTTTTCATGGCGGTAAGCCTGCCTTCTTCATTAACGCTCTCTCTCAGTTTGTTTATTTGATTAATAAATCCGCTCATACCGGTGGCTTCTTCAAAGGCTCCTTTAAGATGAGAAAGCTCTATGTGGCAATGCGAATTTACAAAGCCGGGAGCGAGCGTGCCTTTATAATATTCCGTTTCATTATCGGTTAAATCTGCATCGCTCCATTGTTCTATGGCAATAATTTTTCCTCTTTCGTCTATAGAAATGAGGGGCCGGCAGAAAGGAGTGGTGCCATTATCCAAGAGAAATGCGTAGTCTGCAGCAATTTTCCTCATAACTGTTTGCTGTTTGGTTCTGCTTCTATTTCAATATTTGCCTGAGGGGTGTCTGACAAGAGATTAATTTCTTGCCTTTGAGGTGCTACAGTATCCGTTTGCCTGACTAAATATATGAATTTTGTATCTGGAATATCCTGTCCGTCTATTGTTTTAGCCCACCAGTTGTTATGGTTTAGTAACTCGTCTGCAACTAAAAAAGGTACAGGAAAATATAATTTTATTTGCTTTATCATTTCCAAGTCTTTATTTGCCTGCATAGAACTGTCTTTTGCTATAAGGGTGGCTCTCTTTAGAATATGGGAATAAGCTTTTTGGTCTGGCAGATAATGCCTTAAAGCTTCTTGATAGTCTTGTAGGGTGCAGGAGTGCTTTTCAAATATATGCTGATATAGCAATATGGAATCTGCTGCTGAGCCTATTTCTGTGTAGGTTTTAGCATACTGATCAGCAACAAACATTTCGTACATAATAGTAGCCACCTCATTCTTGCTCAAAATCTTCTTTTTGTTGCAGGAACACAAGCAGAGCATAGTTATGCTTAGAAGCATACACAGGTGCAGTATTTTTGTTTTAGAAATCATGAGTACAAAGTTAATCAATTATATTGTTTTGCATTATCTTTGTTGGACAATACCTAAGATATGAAGATAAATCCTCCGGGGATAATAAAAAGGATGTTTCCGTCTTTCATTTGGAGTTTGCCCAATGAAAGAAATGAGGTTTACCTTACATTTGACGATGGCCCAAGACCAGAGGTAACGCCTTGGGTATTAGATCAGTTAGATAAATACAATGCCAAAGCAACTTTCTTTTGCATAGGTAAGAATGTAGAGCTGTTTCCAGAATTGTTTGAGGAGATTAAAACAAGGGGACATGCCGTAGGCAATCATTCTTACAGCCATGTAAAAGGCTGGGGAATGAAGACAGGCGATTATGTCAGGGATGTAGATATAGCAGGAGATTTGATACGCTCCAACCTTTTCAGGCCTCCCTATGCCAGAATAGGACCGAATCAGGCAAGGGTGCTATCGGAGAGGTATTATCACATAATGTGGACAATCCTGAGCAGAGATTACAGCCGCCACATAAACGGTAAGCAGTGCATACGTAATGTGGTGCCATACCTTGAGAGTGGAGCCATTATAGCTTTTCACGATTCCGTTAAGTGTGCGCGCAATTTATGGGAGGCTCTTCCTGTAGTTCTCCAAGCTATAAAAGATAAGGGATTGTGTTGTGCTAAAATTGAATTATAATTTAAGATAACAATAACTTTCAGACATGAATGTTTTAGTATTAGGCAGTGGTGGGCGGGAACATGCCTTGGCGTGGAAAATCGGTCAGAGCCCCAATCTGGATAAACTCTACGCTATGCCGGGCAATCCGGGAACAGCCCAGATAGGGCAGAATATAGCTGGCAGCCCAAACGACTTCAACAGAATAAAAGAGGTGGTTGTGGAGCACTCTATAGATATGGTGGTGGTAGGTCCGGAAGAACCTCTTGTTAAAGGACTCGCCGATTGTTTTCAACAAGACCCTGCTCTTAAAGATATACTTTTTATAGGTCCGACAAGCCGAGGTGCTGCACTTGAAGGCAGTAAGCAGTTTGCTAAGGAGTTTATGCTTAAACACTCTATTCCTACAGCTGATTTTAGGAGCTTTACCTCAGATTCAATAGCAGAAGCCGATGCGTTTTTAGAGAGTCTTTCTGCTCCTTATGTTCTAAAGGCAGATGGTTTGGCTGCCGGAAAAGGTGTGCTGATTTGCCAGAGCCTTGATCAGGCAAAACAGGAGTTGCGTAGTATGCTGGGAGGAAAATTCGGCTCTGCCGGAAATACTGTTGTAATAGAGCAGTTCCTAAGCGGAATAGAAGTATCTATGTTTATTCTTACAGATGGAACAGACTACCTTCTTCTTCCGGAAGCTAAAGACTATAAGAGAATCGGCGATGGAGATAAAGGGCCTAATACCGGAGGTATGGGAGCGGTTTCGCCGGTGCCTTTTGTAGATTCCGAGTTCTGTGCTAAAGTGCGTTCGAGAATAATAGAGCCTACATTGGCGGGGCTCAGAGCCGATGGCATTCCGTATAAAGGCTTCATATTCTTTGGGCTTATGAATTGCGCCGGCAATCCTTATGTAATTGAATACAATGTGCGTATGGGCGATCCTGAAACAGAGGCGGTGCTAACCAGAATACAGTCTGATTTGCTTGGCCATCTTGTAGCATGTGCAAAGGGGAAGCTGAGGGAGGAAAGGCTGGAGATAACGCAATCTATGGCTCTTACTGTTGTGTGTGTAAGTGCCGGCTATCCTGAAAGTTATAGTAAGGGTAAAGTTATCTCCGGCAGTGATTTACTATATAGCAATACTTCTTCTGCTCCGGTAAAGGTGTTTCATAGCGGCACCTCCGCTTCCAACGGCAAAACGCTTTTGACTGCAGGCGGCAGGGTGCTGGCTATAACGGCCAATAATCATACTTTGTGCAATGATATGGCAGAGGCTATTGATGTTTGCCGGCAGCAGGCATACGCCCAGATAGAAAATATATCATACGAGGGCAAAACTTACAGAAAAGACATAGGCTTGGATTTGACAAAGTTATCTGAAGTATAATCTTATGGTGCTGCGGTCAGACTCCTTAGGGTATAATCGAGTGGCTTTATATATAGCAGCTCTGTTTCTACTGTTATCTTCTTTTTATGTAGAACTGATGCCGGCAGAGGGGCTTTCGCTCTCGGTATCTGTTGTACTGGGTTTGGTGGCAGATATACTGCTTCTTACAACAGTTTATATAACTTCCGGCTCATTGTTGCACAAACCATCGGAAAGGATGTTGGCAGTAGTTCTTTCTGCGGCTTTTCTGATGGCTGCAGATGGTGCGGTTTGCATAAACAGAATTCACATAGCTGCCATAGCATTGCTGTGGGCGCAGTTCTGTTTGCTTAAAGAACAGTATTTTACCGCCTTTTTTATGATGGCGCTATCGGCTATGTTCTTTCCTCCGGTTATTTGGATAGCCTTGCTGGTAATTATCCTAATGCTAACAGCGGGGCTTACAGACAAGTTTCGCAATATCTTAAAGTTTCTTGGCGGCTTGCTAACTCCTTACGTTTTATTGTTTAGTGGTTTGTATCTCTTTGGCCATAATGTTTTTAATCATGTATGCAAGTATTGGGCGGCCGTGTCTGAAGTTAATTACATATCGTTGTCTGGGTCTATATCAAGTTTGTTTCTTGTGCTCTGTTTGCTGTTGATAACGGTTCATGCAATAATAATGTTTTCCATTAGGATGAAGGAATATGGAATAGCTCAGTCTTATGCTCTTAAAATGCAGATTATAAATGTACTGGTTTGTATAGTAGAGTTCTTCCTGTTTGCGGCATCGTCTAAATATCCTGTGGCTGTGTTGGGCGCTTGCCCTTTAGGAATTCTTCTGGCCCGATATTTTTCTCGCTATGGCAGGCAGCCTTTAGTGCGAGCGGAAATGATTATTTTGCTTTGCGCCCTGGTGCTTTACAGGCTTGGTTATTTCATAGTTTAAGACTAAATTTGTTGCATGAAAAGATATTTCTCATTATTGGTTTTTGCGCTATTGCTGCAGGTACAGATTTTTAACCCGTACACTTTAGAGGCTCAAGAGAAGAATGAATATACACCTCAGGAGTATATAGACAAGGTTATAAAGAAGAATCATAATTACCGTAATGCCGTAGCTGCAATAAAGGCCATAGATAAAGACGGTAAGGTGATAGCAGAATGGAATTCAAATCTGCCTGTATTAACGGCATCTACATTAAAGACAGTTACTTGTGGGTTGGCCTTGGCTTATCTGGGAGAAGACTATAGGTTTACTACTTCCGTAAAGCATTCTGGCATTATTAAGAATGGAGTGCTTTATGGCGATATTTGGATAGTGGGGGGAGCCGATCCTACATTGGGTGCAGATGATGGGGTGGCATTTAAAGTAGATTCTGTGTTCGGAGAGTGGGTTGCAGGTATGGAAAAGTTGGGAATAAGGAAGGTAGAAGGTAATATAGTTGTAGATGATACCTACATAGGCAGGGAGGTAATTCCGGCTTCATGGACATGGGGTAACATCGGGTACGACTATGGCTCGGCCCCAAGCGGCTTGCCTTTTCATAGAGATGTTCAGAAAGTGCGCATAGTGCCAGGCAAGCAGGTTGGAGACAAACCACAGGTTATTGTCCTGTATCCGCAGATACCGAATTTTAAATACATGAACAATCTGACTACCAAGGAGGCAAAGAGCGGCGACCATTCAGAGTATTTTTGCTCCGACCTTGCAAGGGTTGGAAAATTTACCGGTAGCGTACCTTTGGATAAAGACACGATATCCATTTCTATTTCAAACAAGTTCAGCTATTTATCTTGCGGTGCTGCATTTAGGGATTTTGCAGTTTCCAGAGGAATTACCATAGGACCAGATATAATACCAGTAGAAGAAGCTGATAGTACAGAATTGTTCGACATAGCCACTACTTATTCTCCAGAGCTCTGGAAAATTGTAGGCAGAACCCTTGTTATTAGCGATAATTTTTATGCAGAGACTCTATTTAAGACTCTGGGAAAGAAGATGTTTGGAGAGGGTACTTACTCAGCTTCCAAGAAAGCGGCCAAAAGGATATTAGATTCTCTTGGAGTTAATACGGTAGGTTATACTCAAGACGATGGCAGTGGATTGTCGAGGCAGAATTATTTGTCTCCGGCGTTTTTCTGCAACTTTTTTAGCGTAATGTCGCAGCAGCCTTGCTTCGACCGTTTTGTAGAAGCCTTCCCTTATTCCGGAGTGGGTACTTTGCGTAATGTTCTTACGGCTAAGAAATTCGATAAGAAAACAGCTCTTGCTGTGCATGCCAAAAGTGGCAGCTTGTCTAATGTTAAAACCTATGCAGGATATGTATATGGCGGGCCGAAGCATGGTCTTATCAAGTTTGCTATTTTGGTTAATAATTACTCTTGTCCTACAAGAGAAATTCAAAAGCATCTGGAAGGGTTTATGTACTCATTGGCCTGTACAGAATAATCTGAAGTAAATGATTGAAAAACAGATAAAAATATTTAGTTTATGTTAACTCTATCACAAAAAGCAATAGAAATGCCGGCTTCTCCAATAAGAAAGCTGGTGCCATTTGCCGAGGCTGCCAAAAAGAGGGGCGTTAAGGTGTTTCATCTTAATATAGGACAACCTGATATAGATTCTCCAGAGTGTGTTATGGAGGCTATACGGAATATCCGTCTGAACAATTTGGCTTATGCCAACTCTGCCGGTATAGAAAGTTATCGTAAGGGTTTGGCCGGATATTACAACAAAATAGGTATTGATGTAGATGCTTCTGATGTTATAGTAACTACTTCTGGAAGCGAGGCTGTTTTGTTTGCTATGACAGTTCTCTGCAATCCTGGCGATGAGGTAGTGGTTATGGAGCCTTTCTATACCAACTACAGAGCATTTGCCATTCAAACCGGAGTAACTCTTGTGCCTATATCTACAAAGATAGATAATGGTTTTCAGGTACCTCCTATTGAAGAATTCGATAAATACATTACCAATAAGACCAAAGCTATACTGATATGTAATCCAGGCAATCCTACAGGTACTTTGTATTCTAAAGAGAGTATGCTAAAGCTTGGAGAAATAGTAAAGAAGCATAATATATTCCTGCTCTCGGACGAAGTTTACAGAGAATTCTGCTACTCAGATGAGCCTCATTTCTCAGCAATGCAGATTCCTGGGCTGGAACAGAATGTTTTGCTCTTAGACTCTGTTTCTAAGCGATATAGCATGTGTGGTGCGCGCATAGGTTGTATAGTGTCTAAGAATAAAGAAGTAATGGCGGCAGTAATGAAGTTTGCAATGAGCCGTTTATGTTCTCCTACAGTAGAGCAGATAGCCGCAGAGGCAGCTTTGGATACTCCGGCAGAATACTTTGCAGCTGTTAAAGCCGAGTATATTCACAGAAGGGATGTTATGTGCGATATGTTGAATCAGATACCGGGCGTATTTACTCCTAAACCTATGGGAGCATTCTACACAATAGCTCGTTTGCCGGTTGATTCTGCAGAGAACTTTGCAAAATGGATGCTTGAAGAGTTCAGTTATAACGGAGAAACTACAATGGTAGCTCCTGCAGCAGGATTCTATGCAACTCCTGGCACCGGAGAAGATGAAGTAAGATTAGCTTATGTGCTTAAAGTAGAAGATATTAAGCATGCAATAAAGTGTATTGAAGAAGGTTTGAAGGTTTATCCCGGAAGAAAATGACAGACCAGCAAGACAGATATGCCCAAAGAGGAGTTTCTTCTCAGAAAGAAGATGTCCACAAGGCTATAAAGAATGTAGATAAGGGCCTGTTTCCTAAAGCATTCTGCAAAATAGTCGAGGATGTTTATTCAGAAAAGGAAGCAGATCCTTGGTGTTGCGTTATGCACGCAGATGGTGCAGGCACCAAGTCTTCTTTGGCGTATGCCTATTGGAAGGAAACGGGCGACTTATCTGTGTGGGACGGAATCAGTCAGGATGCCATAGTAATGAATACCGATGATTTGCTATGTGTAGGCATTACAGACGATATATACATTAGCTCAACAATAGGGCGCAACAAGAAACTTGTGCCGGGAGAGGTGATAGAGAGGCTGATAAGCGGAACAGAAAAGTTTATTTCCAAGATGGCGGAGTATGAGGTGAGGTTGATTCCAACGGGGGGAGAAACAGCCGATGTTGGAGATCTTGTAAGAACTGTTATAGCAGATACTACCGTTTATGCTAAGATACGCCGTAGTAGAGTTATAGATAATGCCAGAATACAGCCTGGCGATGTAATAGTGGGTTTGGCTTCAGATGGGAAGGCGGTCTATGAAGATTTCTATAATGGTGGTATGGGCAGCAATGGTTTAACCAGTGCCAGGCACGATGTGTTTGCCAAATATCTGTCTGAAAAATATCCGGAAACTTTTGATTCTGGTATGCCGTACGATTTAGTTTATAGCGGAACAAAATTGCTTACGGATGTAGAGCCGGAAACCGGACTAACATATGGTAAACTCGTATTGTCTCCTACAAGAACTTACGCTCCTGTAGTTAAGAGGGTGTTAGATGCCTATAGAACCAAGATACATGGAATGATTCATTGCACAGGAGGAGCTCAGACCAAGATTCTGCATTTTGCAGATAATGTGCATATTGTTAAGGATAATATGTTTGCTGTGCCAGTTTTATTCCGTACTATACAGCAGGAGAGCAATACTCCTTGGGCAGAAATGTTTAAGGTATTTAATATGGGGCATCGTATGGAGTTTTATACAGAAGAGTCCTATGCTCAGGATATAATAGATATTTCAGAGAGTTTTGGTATTCCTGCCAGAATTATAGGAAGAGTGGAGAAAGGCAATGGTACAAAAGCTTCTCTTACTATAAGATGCCCTATGGGAGAATTTAGTTATTAGTATCTGCGTTATGAAAAGAAAGTTGTATTTCTTGATTTCTTTGGCAATGGCAGCACTTGTGGTGTTGGGTGCCCATTCTTGCAGAAATGGTGGCAGTTCTTCAAAGGTAGAGATTACTCCTATCATGAATAAAGCCCTCAACGATGTTTCCAGCATTTGGTATGCCAACTTTGAAGATTTTCCACCAAAGGAAGAACGTAGGAGATTGCCGATAGGCGTATTTGATTCCGGTACCGGCGGACTTGCTGTGCTGGAGGTAATTTTAGCATCAGACTACTTAGATAACATAAATGGAGAAAGCGGTGCTGATGGGGTACCGGATTTTCATGGAGAAGACTTCCAATATTTTGCAGATCATGCTAATATGCCCTATGGAGCCTATCCTTCAGCGGGCAAGGCAGATTATTTGAGAGAACTTGTAGTTAAAGATGCTCTCTTTTTACTTGGTAATAAGTATTTCAAACTAAATTCAGACAAAACTCCCAAAGGCGATAAGCTAAGGTGTAAGATATTGGTGGTGGCGTGCAACACTTCAACAGCCTATGGCTTGCAAGACATTGAGAACCTGTTGAATTTGTCGGGTACAGGAGTAAAGGTTATAGGTGTAATAAACGCCGGAGTTGATGCTACTTTTGAAGATATATTATCGGCACCAAGGAGAGATTCTCTTTCTATAGGCGTTATGGCTACGGTAGGAACTATTGATTCAGATGTTTATCGTAGAGCATTGCTCCAGAAAAAGAAAGATGAGAACTATAACGGATATATACAGATAATCAACCAGAAAGGAGAGGGCTTTGCGGAAGCTATAGATTCTGAAAAAGATTATATAGATCCTACGCAAACAGCTCCGAGAAAAGATTATAGAGGGCCAGTGCTGGGAGAAGGCTTGGGCGATATAAAGGAAGAACTTCTTGATGTATATAACTTCGATTTTTCTAAAAATGCAATACTGTATAAGAAAGTAAACGGGAAATACACAGAATTTCAGCTAAATTCTGCTGCAAACTATGCCAGATTCTATATGGTTAGCCTTTTAGAACAGTTACGTAATTCTAAGGAGCAGGCCCCCCTCAAAAGCATAGTATTAGGCTGTACTCACTATCCATTCTATTTAGATACATTAAAACAGTCTTTGAAAGAGCTTAAACAATACAGAGAAAAAGGGCAACTGATTTATTCTCATCTGATAGCAGACGATGTTAAATTTATAGATCCAGCTGTATTTACTGCAATAGAGTGCTGTAAAGCCTTGCGAGATGATAACCTTATGGCTCTTCGCACTCGCAGAGGAGAGGTAGATGCCTTTATATCTATGCCTTCATATTCTGTCAGCAGCAAGTTTTTGGATAAAGACGGCAATTTTACTCGCGATTATAAATATGCCCGCGTGGCAGGAACAGAAGATATTACAACGGTAGCCGTACCTTTTTCCAGAGAAAATATCAGTAATGAAAATTTGAAGAGGATAGAAAAACTGGTGCCTCATACGTATAGTAAGATTAAAGAAAAATTAAAGTAGATGACATTTAGGTCTCGCATAGAAACAGAGGATATAGAGAAATTGCCCTTAGCATACTTTAAAGGAGATATTATTGTTATAGACAAGCAAGACGAATCTTATTATAAAGCAATAGAGTATCTTTCTCTGCAGAAAGTTATTGGTTTTGATACGGAAACAAAGCCTTGTTTTGTGGCACGGGCTCCAAAGAATAAGATAGCACTTCTGCAACTTTCTTCTGAAGATAAAGCCTTTATATTTAGATTACAACAATTGGGGTTACCTGCAGAACTTTGTTCTATATTGTCAGATCCGGCTATAATTAAAGTTGGAGCAGCCGTACGGGATGATATCAACGGCCTTAATGGGTATTCTCATTTGGAAGCGTATGGTTTTAAGGATTTACAGGGTTTGGCGGAAAAATTCGGGATAGAAGAAAAGAGTGTGCGTAAGATGTCTGCCATAATATTGGGCATAAGGGTTTCTAAATCTCAACAACTATCTAACTGGGAAACCTCAAAGCTAACAGAGGCGCAGCTGAATTATGCGGCTATAGATGCTTGGGTGTGCAGGCAGATGTATGTAAAACTTATGTCTTGTAATGGATAATGCTTATAGAGAATGGGCAGTGCTGATAAAAAGATTATAATACGCAAAGGAAAGGAGCAGTCTTTACTTCGTTTTCATCCATGGGTGTTTTCTGGAGCAGTGGCGAAAGAAATAGGTAAGCCTGAAAATGGAGATATTGTAGAAGTATTGTCTTTCAGTGGCAGTTTTATCGGTAAGGGCCATTATCAAAAAGGATCTATCATGGTTAGGATGCTCACTTGGGATGCTTCGGAGATAGATCAACAGTTTTGGTATGAAAGGCTTACAGCTGCTTATATGCAAAGGCAAGCTATGCTTGTATCGCTAAAGAATGGAACTACAGATTGTTACAGACTGGTTCATGGCGAGGGTGATTACCTTCCGGGGCTTATAATAGATATCTATGGCGGGGTAGCCGTTTTGCAGACACATTCTGCAGGTATGTATGCTGCCCGCAAGGAGATTGCAAGCGCCTTGGTAGAATTATTCAAAGAGAATCTGACCGCAGTTTATTCTAAATCTACCCCTATAGGAACATTTATCGGCGACGACGATTATCTGTACATAAAGGAAGATGCTCTTAAAGGCCGTGAAAACGCTTCGCTTCTGCATAGTGTGCAGGTTCTCGAAAACGGATGCCGCTTTATTGTAGATTGGGAGAAGGGGCAGAAGACGGGTTTCTTTCTCGACCAGAGAGACAACCGCAGTCTTGTAGGAAAGCTCGCTAAGGGCAAAAATGTGCTTAATCTTTTTTGTTATACCGGAGGTTTTTCTGTCTATGCAATGAGGGGCGGAGCTTTGGGATGCGATTCTGTAGATAGTTCTCAAACAGCTATTGATGCTTGCCGCAAGAATCTTGAAATCAATGGTTTTAAGGTGAAGAAAGAAAATGTGGACAGTAAAGAAAAGGCATATAGTCAAGGCAATTGTAATTGTATATGCACAGATGCCATTGAATATCTCAGAAATGTGGAGAGAGGCAAGTATCAACTGATGATTGTGGATCCACCTGCCTTTGCCAAACACCTCAGCGCAAAGCAGAATGCCCTTAGAGCTTACAAGAAACTGAATGCCATGGCAATTGAAAAAGTAGCACATGGCGGTGTGATTTTCACTTTCAGCTGTTCGCAGGTGGTTGACAAGAACGATTTTGCCCTTGCAGTATTTTCTGCTGCAGCCATAGTAAAGAGGAAGGTCAGAATAGTGGCACGCCTTACTCAACCATTTGACCATCCGGTAGATATTTGCCATCCAGAAGGCGAGTATCTGAAAGGGCTGGTTCTTTATGTTGAATAATCAAAAAAGATTGCTATATTTGCAATCCCATTACGGTACCATGGCCGAGTGGCTAGGCAGCGGTCTGCAAAACCGCGTACAGCAGTTCGATTCTGCTTGGTACCTCCAATGAACAATTAAACCCTTTCCCTACAAAAGAGGAAGGGGTTTTCTGTTGAAATGTGGCTGATTTAGGCCTGAAAATAGATCAAAAATACTGCCTACCTTTTTCATCTTTCCCGTAAAAATATTATATTGCATAGGTTGAGTTGTTATAAGTATTCGCTTTATGAGTATTGTGAAATTTTTCAAACTTCTCGGTATAGGCTTTTTCAGTTTTTTTACAATATCTGCCTATTCTCAGGGTACTTTTAAGTTTTACGATGATGTTACCGTGCCTCAGACCGATGCCTGGAGTTTTGTAAGACAGGGCGATATAAGCCCTTCTATGTACACCGGCACCCTCAATCTTTCTGTGCCCATATATACTTACCGCGACAGAGATTTTACACTTCCTATAACAGCCTTGTATGCCTCCAATGGCAATACCCCCAATCAGCTTGCCGGTTGGCTTGGCCCCGGCTGGTCTTTAAACGTAGGAGGCTGTATTACCATAGAGACCAATGGCATTCCCGATTATGGCGAGAATATTAAGCATGTCCCTGGTTTCTATTCTATTCACAAAGGTCCTGTGGCCACTACCAATGGTACCTATTGGCTCAATTCTCACAACCCAAATTATTACTGGCGTTTTATGCGCAACCGGCTTGTAGATTACGGCAGTGGTTCTTCTGCACCTGAAATCAATATAGTTACCGACTTCAACAGCAATAAGCCAAATGCTTTGCATACCTACGAATATGATGCGCTACCAGACATATTCCACTTCACCCTTCCCGGTGGCCACAGCGGTTCTTTTCATTTAGATTTCAATCGAAACATAGTTGTTTATAACACCCCTTTATTCGGAGGTTCGGATTACAGAGTGGAGATAGAAGAAGACCCGACTCCTTTGAATCAATCACATGTGAGCCGTTTTAAAAGCATTACCATTATAAGTCCTACCGGTTATCGATATGTCTTCGACGGCTCCACCGGCAATGCCTGTGTAGATATGTCCAAAAGTTGTGAACGCCTATATTTCGATCTGATAAACGCCTGGCATCTTACGCGTATAGTAGCTCCCAATGGCCGCTGGGTAAGCTTTGAATATACAAGCTATCCTAAGACGGTGTATTGCCCAGGCAATGCTATGGTTTCAGGCGGTGTTAGCGATAATCAGTATTATTCTTCAGAGCCTATAATAGAGTACTATTGTGCTACAGGTCTCGGCGACGAAGGTGGCCGCAGTCGTTGGACCGATACCCGCAGTGCCACGCTCAAAAGAATTGTGTTTTGCGACAGTTCTCAAATTGTATTTTCTCATAGCATACTTGATGCCTCTTTAGGTGATCAATATCGTCCTGAGCGCAACACGCCCCTTTATACTTATCCCAACACCATCCGTCTTTCCGCAATAGATGTGTATATAGGTTTTGAACAGCGCCATGTGGCTTCTGCCACATTTGCCCATAAGCGCAACACCAATGGTGCCCAAACAAGTTATTTAGGCTCTATTACAATACAGGGAGAAGGCACTTACAGCTTTGATTACCATGGTTGGAACGATGCATCCAAGCCCTACCCCCCTCACAACTGTTATGGAGTAGATCACTGGGGGTTCTATAATGGCAAAAATGGAAATTATTACCCACAATCAAACATAGAGCAACAGACACAAAAAGAGGTTATCATCGGCACTTCGCGGAATCCCGATGCCGATTTTGCCAAATTAGGTATGCTCTCCAAAGTTACTTATCCTACAGGCGGGTGGAGTAGCTTTGCGTATGAACCTCATACATGCAGTGCCGCCATAGACAGAAGTTATAATGCCGAACCTCTAAAATCTTTTGCCCCCCGCTTGATTGCATATACAGCTCCGGTAGGCGGGCTACGAATCAAACAGATTAACTCATATCTTTCAAATGGCACCCTCTCTCTCAGCAAGGAGTATAGTTATACCGATGCCCTTGGAAACAGTTCCGGCATTCTTACATGGCTTCCTCGTTACAGCATAGCGTTCTATAGTATGGTCAACAACTTTCTTACTGAAAGTTCTATTTATCGGAGTTCTTCTCTTCAGGATTATGGCTTTAACAATATTGAATATGTAAGCGTTGTTGAAAATGTAAAAGACAGCAGCAAAACAGTACATGTTTTTACCTCCAGTGCCGATGGCGAGGGTTTCATAGACAAGAAAATGATCAGTGGCACAACGGCCGAACGAGCCATCCTGTCCACCGGTATCGCAAGTCCGTGGGTGCCACAGCCCGGAAACCCACAACCCCTTCTAACGGCTCATGATGCAGTTTCACCACTCACCTCCTTTTCTTCCGAGCGCGGCAAACTCAAACAACGTATTGTCTATAAGAGCCATGCCGCCACATCTCCTTCTTTTGTGGAGAATATTCAATTTAAGAAAATGGAGTACTACTCACCTTTACCGTGTTACCTTGTCAGGCAGTTCGGTCTGTATAACGTATTTACAGGCAAATATTATCCTGCATCTATTTTACAGACTACACGCGCAAATGATATAGTCAACGAAGATGTAAAGCAACAGTTCTTCTCTTACAACCACTATGGCGAGGTTATTGCCATAAAGGACCCACAGCCCAAAGGAGATACTATAATAACTGAGTATAAGCATCTTAGAGACTTGTCCGATAGTCAAATAAACGCAAGTGCCGTATATAAGGCAATGAGAAGAAGAAATATGCTTTCTCTGCCGCTCGATGAAAAGATTTATCTTAAAAAGGCAGGCTCCTCACAAAAGGTGCTTATTGGGGGCAAGGTCTGTACTTATGCGCTCTTCCCAAACTCTATAGATACACTTATATTACCTTCATATATAGATAATTACGATGAAACAACAAACAGTTGGAGAAGAGAGACCACATTTGCATTATATGATGCCTACGGCAATATAAAAGAGTTGTATGATGCTCAGCATACACCTATCTCCTACCTATGGAGCAGCGATGGTCAATACCTTGTACTACAGGCAAAAGGAGTAACACAGCAACAGATAGAGGTGTTGGCGCAGCAACATTCCACCCCGCTGGAATGGAGTGAAATACCTTTTTCTGTGCAGGCATTGAGAAATGCTTATCCTATGGCAGAGATAACAGCAATAGAGCATATTAAAGGAGTGGGGCCATACAAAATAGAGGATGCTGAAAATAATCTTACGCTATTTAGCTATACACGTTGGGGAAAATTAAAGCAGAGCAAGAAACTTAATCAGACCACAACAAAAACCATCTCCACAACCCTCTATTCTAACGACCAATAGATAAGTATGAAAACAAAACTCTTTATAAAATCGTTACAGATATATATGTGTTCTGCAAGGCCTTGGTCTTTGCTTGCATACCTTCGGGTTGTTGTGTCTGATATATTCGCCTTGGCGCACATACCTTTTGTAAGGCAGATTGTGGGGCAGAAGCGTTCTGTTGTTTTATTCTTCATGGTCTTGCTATTCAACTCTTCTCCTCTATCTGCGCAAAATAAGACCGTTACTCGCCTGATAGACAATCCTGAGCCTATTGAACAGGTCTTCATCAATGTAAACCTGTCGTTCATAGATATTCTCTACCAGCAATATACTCCGGAGCTCTCCTATGCTTTTGGTGCCGAGGGCGGCGTTGTAACCTTTGCCGGCGGTCTCGATTCCGGTAGCCTGCCTGATGCAACAGACCTTGTTGGTGCCCTCAACGGCAGGTTAGCTCTTATGGGGGCAGACACTCTCATGCGCTTTACAGCCTGCTCCACTTCTCTTGCACAGACTTGGTATGATTTCACTCTTCTGATTTTGCCAAACAACACTTATTCTCAGAATAATCCTTGTTGCGGGGTGGAGCGCACCATTAACCTTAACTTCCCTGCCTCCACAGGAAATACAGCAACAATTTCGGTATGGCAGCAGAAGGGACAGGACCGGCCACCTCTGTTTCCTCCGTGGCCCAATGACAGTACTGCCATCGCTGAACCTTTTGCTTTCCTGCCGCCAAACACAGCACAAGATAACGAACAGCTCACCAACTGGATTAAGAAGATTACCTACATAGGCGATGCCCCTTATACTCCAACAGATTCTATTGTTGATATTGTCTATTACAATGGGCTCGGACAGCCTAAACAAACTGTTCAGGTAGGAGCTTCTGCCATCAGCAGACGCAATATAGTAACCCCTCTGCTGTACGACCCGCTGGGGAGAGCCCTACGGGAATATCTGCCATACGTCTCCACCGCTTCCACACAAACCTACGATGCCGCCACCTCTGCCAAACAGGCCAATTGGTACAAAAGCCAATACGGCAGCAGCGAACTACATCCCTATCGCGAGAGCGTTGTGGAGGCCGGCCTGCAAAGGCAGATAAGGCAGTTTAATGCGGGCAGCGCTGTTCGCAATGCTACTCCACTGCCGCAAAGTTCCACTATAGGGCCTCAGGGCAGATATACCGCCACAGAATATACTGTTTCCTCTGCACAAGACAAGGTGCCTTGCTTGGAGGTGGTAGGCAATTACCTCGTAAAGCGAGGATACTACTCCATGGGCTCATTAGGCAATCTGAGCAAAACCGTAACTACCAACGAAGACGGAGTAACCGTTGCCACATTCACAGACA
>DFIA01000027.1 GCA_002372015.1 Bacteroidales bacterium UBA3709
TACTATACCCCATCCGCTCTACACCAATTTTGGAGAAAAGACAGATATTCTGTTTGCTCGCAAACAGATTGGCTTACAAGGTTCAGATGCAGAGATTCTCAACCGCAAAGTGCTACTGTTCTTTGGTCTTATAAGAGATTACAAAGGATTGGATCTTTTATTAGAAGCCATGCCTCTACTCAAGGGCAATTACACTCTTGTGGTGGCCGGAGAAACCTACGGAAGTTTTGAGCCATACAAGCAAATTATTGAATCTGAAAGATTTGCCCCTTGTAAAAAAAATCTTATAATAGCAGACCAGTATATTCCAGACCACAATGTAAAGTTATATTTCAGTGCCGCCGATGTTTGCGTACTCCCATATAGATCTGCTACCCAGAGTGGTATTAGCGCCATTTCTTGGAGCTTTGATATACCTCTGATAACTACTCCGGTAGGAGGACTGATAGAAAGCGTTGGAGAAGCAGGTACAGGCATGCTCACAGAAGCCATTTCTCCACAAGCCCTGGCACAGGCCATAGAAAAATACTTTGCAGAAAACAGGAAAGAAGAGTATATTTACAACATATCTAAACTCAAAAAAGAATTGAGTTGGGAAACATTTGCTCAAAAATTAGAAGACTTCATAAAAAAACTATAGCAATATGAACTCTATAATAGAAACTAACTTTGACTTTGACAACCTCACAGGAAAATACACCGGCAAGGTGAGAGATGTGTATTTTATCAAAGACAAGTTTATGGTAATGATTGCTACAGACAGAATCTCTGCCTTTGATGTTGTTTTGCCACGTGGCATCCCATACAAAGGGCAAGTTCTTAACCAAATAGCTTCTAAGTTCTTAGACAACACCACAGATATTGTACAGAATTGGAAAATAGCCTGTCCAGACCCTATGGTTACAGTGGGCTATAAATGCGAGCCCCTGCCCATAGAAATGATAGTAAGAGGGTATCTTACCGGCAGTTCGTGGAGAAGTTACAAAGCCGGAGCCAGACAAATATGCGGAGTGGATATTCCGGAAGGCATGAGAGAACACCAGAAATTTGAGCAACCAATAATAACTCCTACCACTAAAGCAGAAATAGGTGGGCACGATCAGGATATTTCAAAGGAAGATATTATTGCACAGGGGCTTGTACCGGCAGATATTTATGAAAAAATAGAAGATATTTCCCTAAAGCTTTTTGAGCGGGGCTCGCATATCGCCAAGCAGCAAGGCTTGATTCTTGTAGATACCAAGTATGAATTCGGCCTTCTCAACGGAGAAGTATGCCTCATGGACGAAATACATACCCCAGATTCTTCGAGGTATTTTTATCTCGAAGGCTACCAAAACAGATTCGACAACAACCAACCACAAAGGCAATTATCTAAAGAATTTGTAAGGGAGTGGCTTATGGAAAATGGTTTCCAAGGCAGGGCCGGAGAATGTGTTCCTAAGATGACAGACCAGATAGTAAACCGTATTTCTGACCGCTACATAGAGTTATACGAGGCTGTAACCGGAGAAAAATTTGTAAAGCAGCCCTACGATGCAAATGTTTTTGAAAGAATGGAGGGTAATATCAAAAATATGCTCGCCAGACTTTAAACTTAAACCCTACCAATACTATGATAAAACAACTGATAAACAAACTAATATACCTTTGCTGCATAGCCGCCATTCTAATGGCTGCAATGCCGGCCCAGGCACAGGTAAAAATCAAGATTTCAGACCAGATTGTGCGTGTAAAGGGCGAAAAAATGTATGTGCACAATGTAACCAGAGGAGAAACTATCTACTCTATATGCAAAGCATACAAAGTTACGGCAGAACAATTACAGCAGCATAATCCTGTTATTCAGAAAGGATTAAAAGAAGGTCAGCTACTCTATATCCCAACCTCCGGGCTGCAGAACAAGGAGGCAGAGGCTCAAAATAACACTATATCACAAAAAGAAACTCTTGCAAATACTATTGATAGTCAGATAGATACCCTCACAGGGCAAAAAGATACCCCTACCCCCGCCGTTCAGCAGCAACAATATGTAATCCACAAGGTAAGATGGTTCGAAGATCTTAACGATATTGCAGAAAAGTACGGAGTTTCCAAACAGGCTATCATGGCTCTGAACAATATGACCTCAGAAAAGGTAAAAAAGAGAGAAAAACTCAAGATACCAGTGGGGCAAGTTGAGCAAACCATATCAGACACACTAACTGTTACAGACCCAAACGCAGAGCAAACAGACTATACAGACACCACAGATAATTCCGGTTTTTCTTACGACGATTTATATTCGTTGCCAGACATAGATACATATAAGACAAGAAATATAGCCTTGCTCCTACCGCTTAATTCGTCTGGAAAAGTAAATAGCAATTATATGGATTTTTATGGCGGTGCTCTCATTGCCATAGAAAAGATAAAACAGCAGGGAGGTAATTTGCATCTGAATGTAATAGACTATGCTTCAGCAGATTTAACAGAAATAGCAGGCTCTTCCAACATAGAAGATGCCGATATGATTATAGGGCCAATAAGAAAAGATGCCATAAATGAATTCCTTCCTGTAATAAACAATAGAAGAATACCTATCATATCTCCGCTGGATTCCTCTGCCGATTCTCTTGTGGCTTTCTGCCCATATCTATTTCAAGCGGCCCTTTCCAAAGAAAGACAAAATGAGGCACTTGCAAGCATAATAGAGGAACAGTACAGAACTACACAGAATCCTAACGTAATACTTGTCCACTCTTCTGATGCAGAAAACAGCCAACAGGCAGAACATCTTAAACAAATTTTGGAAGCAAGAGGCATATACGTAGATTTTATCGGCAACATAGGATTGCTCAAAAACATTAAGAAAAACAAAGACAATATAATTATTGCACAAACTACAACAGAATCTACTACAGCCGAGGTTCTCAGAAACATAGAAATACAGATGGTTGGGCCAGAAAAGATTACTCTGTTTGGAACATCTAAGTGGAAGGGTTTTGAGTCTCTCGATATGAATCTCTATTTCAAATACAAGCTACAGATTTCTATGCCGTACAATGTAGATTTATCGAGGCCGGAAGTTCAGGAATTTATACGCACGTTCAGAGCAACATACAACAGAGAACCATCTGCAAATGCCTTCAGCGGCTTTGATATAGTATATCTGTTCTGCAGAACATCCATACTCGGCTTGGGCGAATGTGCTGCCAACCCAAGGAACCTTACTGCCTCAGAATACATAGAAAGAGAACTGCTGCAGCACAATATGCTACAGCAGAACTTCAGGTTTATGAGGGTTGGAGAAGGTGGCTGGGTTAATACCGCAACCACAAGAGTTTCATTCAATCCAGACTATACGATAAGCTCGCAATAGTTTAGAAATCTCCTTTCTCTATGTCTTTGAAATAGTTTACCGTACCAACTTTCAGTTCTACGGTAGCAGCATCGTCGCAAACAATGATGCCCTTTTTGTGCATCTGCAGAATACTTACTGTCCACATCTGGCTTATTCCCTCCTCTATGGCATGACGCAAGGCTCTCGACTTGTTGTGCCCGTTTACAAGTATCATCACTTCCTGAGCATCCATAATGGTTCCTACCCCCACAGTAAGAGCAGTTTTAGGCACAAGATTTATATCGTTATTAAAGAATCTGGAGTTTGCAATAATCGTATCTGTGGTAAGATATTTCAAGCGAGTGCGAGATGTAAGTGAGGAGCCTGGCTCATTAAATGCAATATGACCATCCGGACCTATGCCCCCCATAAACAGATGTATGCCTCCATAAGACTTTATTTTTTCTTCGTACTGAGCACATTCTGCAAGAAGATCCTTAGCATTACCATTTAAGATATTTATATTCTGGGCAGGAATATCTATATGATTAAAGAAATTTTCTCTCATAAAAGTATGATAGCTTTCCGGATGATTTTCCGGAATACCAACATACTCATCCATATTAAAGGTTACTACATTTTTGAACGATATTTTACCCTCCTTATAAAAGTTTACAAGCTCTTTATATGTACCAACCGGAGTTGAGCCAGTTGGAAGGCCTAATACAAAAGGGCGCTGCGGTGTAGGCTGAAAGTCGGTAATTCTTTTAAGAATCAGCGATGCCGCCCACTTAGACATGTCTGCATAAGATTTCTGAATAATTAGTCTCATAATATTCTATTTAACAGCTATTTAATTATTTTCCAATAAAACTTTGGCATTAGCAATTGCCTGAGGAGTTGTTTTTTCTCCACTTAACAATCGTGCTATTTCCAACACTCTCTCCTTGCTATCCAACGCTTTTATACAAATGGTTGCCCGCTCAGAAGCTCCAACTTCTTTATATACCAAAAAATGCGCTTTGCCCTTTGAGGCCACCTGCGGCAGATGAGTAATTGCAAATACTTGAGTTTTACCGCCCATCTCCACAATTTTCATCCCCATCTTATCTGCAATGCTACCACTCACTCCCACATCTATCTCATCAAAGAACAAGGTAGGCATCTGCATATAAGAAGCCATAACATCTTTAAGACAGAGCATTATACGAGATAACTCGCCTCCACTTGCAACCCTGCTGAGTTCTACCTCCTTTTCTTTGGGATTGGCCGTAAATAAAAATCTTACTACATCGCACCCATCGAGAGTATATTCGCCAAAAGGCTTAACTTCTATTGTAAACTGTGCAGACGGCATTTCAAGGCTCCTAATACTTTTTACAAGAACTTCCTGCATCTTGGCAGCTCCAGTTCTTCTATTGGTTGTAAGCTTTTTTGCTAACTGCTCTCTATTTTGCCTTTTTACAGCCAACTCAGATATAACGGTCTCTCTCTCCATTTCCAATTTCCCGATATCCTCTTCCCCATTTTTAAGTCTATCTCTAAACTCTATCAGGGCAGGCATATCGGCACAAGAAAACCGCCGCATTAAAGAATAGATTGTGCCTAACCTATCCTCCAACTGCTTAATTCTCTGAGGAGAATATATAATGCTCCCGGAAAATTTTTCTATATCTGCCGCTATATCTTTACACTCTATACGACAACTCTCTATACGCTTGGCTAAAACCTCTATAGATGGCACAACCTCTGCACATTTCTGAGTATTTTTCAACGCCTCCCGCAAATTATTCACAACGGAATCATCGGCCTGTTCAAGCAAAGAAAGAGCTGCAGAAGAATGTTCCATCAGCATCTGAGCATTTTCCAACTGCCTGAGTTCAGCCTCCAATTTTTCCAGTTCTCCCTCAACAAGCTGCGCCTCTTCTAACTGATTAAGCTCTGAAAGCCGCTGCGAAGCTTCTCTCTTATATTCTGCAATCTGTTGTTCCAGCACTTCACTCCGCTTTTCAAGAGATTTTACCGCCTCGTATTCGCCACGATATTTTTCCAATAAAGAAGTATTTGCGCAAAAACCATCTAAAGCTGAAAGTTGAAATTTCTGATTTCCCAGCATCAGATTACCATGTTGCGAATGTATGTCCAATAAAGAAGAGGCCGTTTTTTCTAACTCAGCCACCGAAACAGGCATATCGTCTATAAACGCCCTTGAACGCAAGGAAGGAGAAATTACTCTCCTGATTATTGTTTGCTTACCTTTTGCACTAAAAACTCCTTCTACAACACAATTCTTATCTGCCGAACGAAATATTGCAGAATCGGCCTTACTGCCAGCCAATAAAGAAACAGCACCTAATAAAACAGATTTGCCGGCACCTGTTTCTCCCGTCAGAATTATAAGACCATCCGGAAACTCAATGTCGATACTCTCTATAAGAGCATAATTCTGTATGGTAAGCCTTTCCAGCACTAAGCCTCTATCTTACGCCAGTAAATTTCTCCGTCTTGAAACTCCTTAATGGCTGTTAATGTAGGTTTTGGAAGCTTTTCATAATGTCTGGAAATCTCTATCTGCTCCCTGTTTTCATAGGTTTCTTCGAGTGTATCGGCAATGTTACCCTGCGAAAACTCTTCTAACTTTTCAGAAAGTTCCTTCTTGAGTTCTGCCGCAATCTGATTGGCTCTCTTAGCTATGATAACCACAGATTCATAGATGTTTCCGGTAGGCTCAGAAAGCTTTATCACATCGCGTGTTACTGTATTGTCCGGAACCCTTACTGATTTTTTCTCTTCCATATTTGTTATTTCTGTTTTTATGTTCGTTTTTAATGCAACTTTTTACTGCAACTTTTCTATAGAACTTTTTAATGCAACTTTTCTCGCCATGGCAAATCTAAGCAAGCTTGTCTTTGCTCATTTGGCTTATCGAAAAGTTTCTCGCCATGGCAAATCTAAAACAGGTTTTGCTTTGCTCATTTGGCTTATCGAAAAGTTTCTCGCCATGGCAAATCTAAAACAAGTTTTACTTTGCTCATTTATTTTTTTCAGGAGAATCTTTTCCCTTCTCTTTTTCCTTTTCTTTAGCCTTGGCCTGCTCGTAAATCTTCATGGCCTCCTCTCTCTCCCTGCGTGCCCTGCGCTTCTGATTCTGCTTCTGATTTCCAGATATTTCCTCATTTACCTTGCTGGCTATAGAGCTTCGTTTTTCTGCCTCAGAAACAGCCTTCTTAGCCTCTTTTATGGCACGCTTGGTACTGCGGCGGTCTGCTTTCAGTTCCTTTGCACTCCTTGGCGTAACTCCTTCTTTCTCTATAAATTCAGAAGCGGCCACCTGTGCAGAATCTAAGTCTGCTTTCAGCCCTACATATTTTTGTGCCCTCACAAACATATGGTCTAACTCTCTTCTTCCGCTTACTTTAGGATACTCTCCAATAAAATTATAGTAATCGTCTATGAATGTCATGTATCTCTCTTTCTGCTTCTCCCTTACGCTGTTAAAGGCATATTTGTACGAAGATAGAGCCGTATAGTAAAGGATTTCTTCTCTGTAACGATTGTCTGAGTTTTCTCTTAGAACGCTCTTTAGGGCATAGTGAGAAGACTTATAATCTTTCATCGTATAATAAAGCTTAGCCCCTTCATAAGCCTTTCTGTCTAACCTTTCCTGAAACTCATCCAACATAGCCTTACACACATCGTAGTATTCACTATTAGGGTTATCGTACATAAACTCTGCTATGGTAGCCATTGCCTTTTGAGTAGGAACCTGGTCTAATTCCCATCTATAAGTTCCTTGATATAAACACTTTATTCTCAGAAATCTGGCTTCTTCTGCCATCGGGCTGCGAGGGAAAACTTCTAAGAATTTGCTAAAGTTGGCCTCTGCTACAAAATAATCGCCATAGCGATAGTTGCTCATGGCATTGTAAAACTGTACGCTATCTTCGTACTTTGTACCCTGACTGAGAAACAGCATACTCTCAAACAGAACTGCTGCCTTACGGTACTTGCCCTTGTTATAGAATTCCATGGCACCAGCATATCTTTCTGCCACATCGTTGTTTCTCAGAAGAGATTCAAAATAACTCTTGCATCCAGAAACAAGCAGCACAAAAAGTACAATAGCTGCAGTAAGTCTTAGTTTTCTCATCTTAGCATCATTTATAGGCTCTGCAGGAAACGGTCTGCTTCAATAGCAGCCCTGCATCCCGATGCAGCAGCCGTAATTGCTTGTTTATAACGAACATCCATAACATCGCCGGCAGCAAAAACTCCTTCAATGTTAGTCTTTGGCGAGTCTGGTTGTGTAAGTATGTAACCTTCTTTATCTGTCTTTATCCAAGGGGCAAACACTTCCGAATTAGGATGATGCCCTACTGCCAGAAAAACCCCGGTAACATCTACAATTTTAGATTCACCGCTGAGTTTATCTTCAATCTTTATGCCATTAACGCCGGAAGAATCGCCAACCACCTGCTTTGGCAGGCTATTCCACAAGATTTCTATGTTTTCCCTTGCCGCAACCTTATCCTGCATGGCTTTAGAGGCCCTCATCTGATCTCTTCTGATAATCATATAAATCTTTCTGCACATTCCAGAAAGGTAAACTGCCTCTTCACAGGCGGTATCACCTCCGCCTATAACAGCCACATCTTGATTACGATAAAAGAAGCCATCGCAAGTAGCACAAGCACTCACGCCACTCCCCCTGAATTCTTGCTCGCCTTCAATACCCAAGTATTTTGCACTGGCTCCTGTGGCTATTATTACAGAGTCTGCCTCTACTGTTGTTTTGTTATCTATTGTAAGCTTAAATGGCCGTGCCGAAAAATCACACGATGTGATAGTACCAATCCGAACGTCTGCACCCACTCTAATTGCCTGAAGGCGCATATTTTCCACCAATGCCGGTCCATCTATGCCCTCTGGAAAACCCGGAAAGTTCTCCACCAATGTAGTGGTGGTAAGCTGCCCTCCCAATTCCATTCCAGTATATATCACAGGCAACAGATTTGCTCTCGCTGCATATATCGCAGCCGTATATCCGGCGGGCCCGCTTCCAGCTATCAACACTTTAATCCTCTCCATAATCTTTCTTATACTTATAATCTTAGCCTGCAAATTTAATAAATCTCCCTCGAAAATAAAACCAGAGCTTCTGAGCCCATACCAGAATCAAGGAAGCCGCCCAGCGAGACAGCAGAATAATCCACCAGATACCACCCACAGAAACAAACAATACCAAATCTTCTATGTTGCTGTGCGATATTGAAATATGAGTATTCAGAAGTTTTATGTCTGTATCTGAGATATTCCCCTTTTCTTTTTCCTGAAACATTACAGCAGCCCCATAAGCAAGGCCCAAAGTATTGGCCACTATCCATAGAAAAGAAGTATCTGCCGGCAAGCCGAATATCTTTAACGGCCAACGCACTATGCCTGTCAGGATTTTCATTATGCCAAACTCTGACAACATACGTTGCAATACAGAGAGCAAGAAAATCAGAACACTCATCTTAAAGCAAAGTTTCAGCAACGCCAGTAGCCACGGCCAAAAGCTGTCCCTAAAAGTTATACTCTGGTATTCTACAATTTCTGCCACTTCTTGCGGCTGAGCAGGCAGTATCTTATTGAGTAAGAAAGCCAGTAGCAAGCCCCCAAATGTTCTTACGCAAACTATCCACCACACAGACGATCCGGTCTTTTTCTGAACAGCCGTTTCTACTATCATATTATGTGAGCACAACACAAGCACTGCCATTATAGTAACACTTCTGGCAGAAAGATGTAGCGTGGCTGAGGCGGCTATCGCAGAATACACATTAACAAAATAACCGCTTACATAGGCTAAAGCTGCCTCGCCCGGCAAGCCTATAAAGCTCATCACCGGCTCCAGACTACTACTTATCCACGGTAATGCACCAGAGAGCCGCAGAATATATATCAGCACAGACACAATGGCGGTTATTCTCAACACCCACCAAATAGTCTTAGAAGCTCCGGGCCAAGCCTCCCTCACACAATCGTACAGCCTTCCACCCAAATTTTGGGCAGAAGGCTTTCCTGTTTGCTCTTCCAAGGAAACTTTTTTTACAGATTCTAATAGTTGTTTTCTTTCACCTGAAAATAAGCCTGCGGATGCTGGCAAGCAGGGCAAGACTTAGGAGCAGATTTGCCTTTGTGAACATAGCCGCAGTTGCGACACTTCCACTCAACAGCCTCATCTTTCTCAAAAACTTTCTTGCTCTTTAAATTCTTCAGTAGCGCAAGATACCTTTTTTCGTGAGCCTTTTCTGCTACACAAATCTCCTTAAAGCACTTTGCTATTTCGTCAAAACCCTCTTCTTTGGCTATACGCGCAAACTCCGGGTAGAGAACTTTCCACTCTTCGTTTTCTCCCTCGGCCGATGCTTTAAGGTTTTCGAGCGTTGTACCTATAACTCCGGCCGGGAACGATGCCTTAATTTCCAACATTCCACCTTCAAGAAATTTGAAGAATTTTTTTGCATGTTCCTTTTCGTTATCTGCAGTCTCTAAGAAGATTGCGCTAATTTGCTCATATCCTTCTTTTTTGGCTACGCTTGCAAAAAACGTATATCTGTTTCTGGCCTGACTTTCACCGGCAAATGCACAAAGCAGGTTCTTTTCGGTTTTGGTTCCTTTTAAACTTTTCATAATCAGTATAATTAATTTGTACGCCTACAAATTTATAAAAATAATATCTAAATTTGTACAAGATTAAACTGCTATCTTATGAGAGTAAAGACAATTATCATAGCTCTGCTTTTAACAAGTCTAACGGTAAGCCTAACTGCACAGCCATACAAAGGCAGGCAAACCAGTTCGGTTTACAGCACAACAGCCTGGGAACAAGTTAAAGCTAATCCAAAACTCGTACTTTCCGACTATCAGCCCTATCCGGTAAATGATACAGACCCGTCATCCATACCACAACAGACAAAACCTCCAAAGGGATATAGGCCTTTTTACATAAACCACTATGGCAGGCACGGTTCCAGATGGCTCATAAGCTCGGCAACATATACAGAACCTGTAGCTTTTTTAAAAAAGGCCAACCAGCAGAATATGCTCACTCCACTGGGGCAAGATATTCTCAAAAGGTTAGAAGTTGTAGAGCGGGCAGCCAAAGGACGCTATGGAGAACTCACTCGGCTCGGAGCCGAACAACACCGCCAGATAGCCGGAAGAATGTTCAAAAATTTTCCGGAAGTATTTAAGAAAGACGCTGTTATAGACGCCAAATCTACTATTATCATACGCTGCATACTAAGCATGGAGGCTGCGTGTATGAGGTTTAAGGAGCTAAACCCTAAACTCCAAATTACAAACGATGCCTCCAACCACGATATGTACTACATGAACAATCAAGACCCCGACGGTTTTTTCAAGAATATTACATCTGATCCAAAAAACACAGAAATTCTGAACGCCTATCGCAGAAAAATATTCAAGACAGACCGCCTGGCCATGTCTATACTAAAAGACACCTCTTGGTTTACGGTTTACAAAGAAAAGTTCGCCTATAACAACAATCCGGAAAAGTTGCCGGTGTACAATGCCAACAAACTCTTTTACGATATTGCAGAGTTAGCCATAAGTCTCCCTAATACAGACCTTAATATCAGCCTAATGGATGCTGTAACATTAGAAGAACTTCATCAACTGAACCTGTATCGCAACTTATCGTCTTACAGATATGCGGGCTTCAGCGATATGGGGCAGAAAGTTACTCCTTTCCGCCAAACATATCTTCTGAAGAATATTATTGAATCTGCAGATAATGCAATAGCACAAGCCGGTA
>DFIA01000010.1 GCA_002372015.1 Bacteroidales bacterium UBA3709
CTTCATCAAGACCAAAGGACTTCATAGTTACTTCGAACGCAATGGCGGCAGTCTTAAAAAGGCTGTGGTCAATGCTAAACGGTCAATGAAAGAGAAAATGAAGAGCGACAGAGATTATACTTACTCAGAGCTGGGAAGGTTGATAGAAAGGTTAGGAAGCATATCTTTATGCGATATAAAAAAAAGTTGAAGCAGATTCTTAGTATATTTGCGTATAATCAACAAAAGAATAAACTATGGAACAGAAGAATGAATTAGTGCATCCCGATGCCAAGGTAATGAAAGAGAATATAGCGAAAAATTGGCTGCCGAGATATACGAAAAGAAAAATTGCCGATTTTACAGATTACATTCTTTTGACAAATTTTGATAATTATGTTGATTTATTTGCCCAAAAATTTGGAGTGGAGGTTGTTGGTAAAGATGCCAATATGCCAAATGCAAGTGCAAATGGTATTACAATAATAAACTTTGGAATGGGTAGTCCTAATGCGGCTACCATTATGGACTTGCTGGGAGTTGTTCATCCTAAGGCTTGTCTTTTTCTTGGTAAGTGCGGTGGTATAAGCAGGCATACCAAAATAGGGGAGTTGGTACTCCCACTTGCTGCCATCAGAGGCGAAGGTACATCTGACGACTATTTTCCATTAGTAGTGCCGGCCTTGCCGGCTTTTATGCTTCAGCGAGCTATATCGTCTGCCATCCGCGACCATGGCAAGGACTATTGGACAGGTACTGTATTTACTACAAACAGAAGGCTCTGGGAACATGACGAGCACTTTAAAACCTATCTGTCAACAACCCGGGCAATGTGTGTAGATATGGAAACAGCCACCCTGTTTATATGCGGTTTTGCAAACCATATTCCTACGGGAGCACTTCTATTGGTTTCTGATCAGCCAATGATACCTGAAGGTATAAAAACAGAGGCCAGCGATATGCATGTTACCAAAAACTATGTGGCGGATCATCTTCAGATGGGAATAGATGCTCTGAGGATGATTATAGAAGAAAAGAAAACAGTTAAGCACCTTAAATACGATTGGTAAGCATTATTTAATTAGGTTACCAAGAATATCTCTGGTTATCTGGCGTGTAGCTGCAGACGTGGTGCTTTTTATAATTTTCTTACCGGCACTGGTTCTGCTTTTTGTTCCCGTAAGTTTATTACCAACTATTGTGGCTAAGGTTGCCGTAAGAGCTGTTATGATAGCTTTCCATATCTTACTTAGAGTGCCTTTGCCTTTCTTTTTTGCTTTCTCTTTTTCGGCTTTCTCCAACTCTTTCTGCTTGGCAGCTTCTTCTGCAGCCTTTTTCTTATCTTCTTCCTCTTTGAGTGCTTGTGTTAGCAATGCCTCAAAAGCCGATTCACGATCGACAATCTTATCGTACTTTCCGAATAGTTTAGAAGCTTTTATCAACTGACTTCTCTGGCCATCATCTATAGGACCGATCTGGCTGAGAGGGAATAGGATTTTGGCATTTTCTACAATCATAGGGGCTCCTTTCTCATCGAGAAAAGAAACAAGAGCTTCTCCAGTTCCAAGTGCCATAATCGCCTCTTCTGTCTTAAAGGCAGGATTTGCTCTAAAAGTTTCGGCAGCTACTTTTACAGCTTTCTGATCTTTAGGAGTGTAGGCCCTGAGAGCATGCTGAATGCGATTACCGAGCTGGCCGAGAATAACTTCAGGAATATCCGTAGGTAGCTGAGATATAAAATAAACTCCAACTCCTTTACTTCTAATGAGTCTTATAACCTGTTCAATCTTGTCTGTCAGAGCTTTGGAGGTGCCGTCGAATAACATGTGCGCCTCATCGAAGAAGAACACTAATTTAGGAAAATCTAAGTCGCCCACTTCCGGCAGAGTTGTGTACAGTTCGCTGAGCAACCATAGCAGGAAGGTGGAATAAAGCTTAGGATTGTGCATCAACTTATCGGCTGCGAGCACATTCATAATACCCTTGCCAGTAGCCATGTCGATTTGCAGCAAATCCATAATCTCAAAGGCAGGCTCCGCAAAAAACTTATCACCTCCTTGATTCTCAAGCGTTAGCAGCGCTCTTTGAATGGCACCGATACTTTGAGGGGCTATATTACCATAGGTGGTGGTGTATTCGGCAGCATGCTGGCCGAGATAATTGAGCATAGAACGCAAGTCTTTGATATCGTCTAAAAGTAAGCCCTTTTCATCCGCTATACGGAATAGTATGTTAAGCACTCCCTCCTGAGTATCATTTAGTTGAAGGATTCTCGACAATAGTTGCGGACCCATGCTGGAGATGGTAGATCTCATAGGGTGTCCCTGCTCTCCAAATACATCAAAGAACCTGACAGGACAGGCCTGATATTGTGGATCTGGAATACCGAATTCGTCTTTCCTCTTTTCTATGAAACTACTGGTTTTGCCGGCTTGACTTATACCAGAAAGATCTCCTTTCATATCGGCCATAAAGCAAGGTACGCCAACCTGACAGAAACTCTCAGCAAGCACCTGAAGAGAAACAGTTTTACCAGTACCGGTAGCTCCGGCAATAAGACCGTGACGGTTAGCCATTTTCCCTATCAAACTTATAGGGCCGTTGTTCGAGTGGGCTATATACAGCCCCCGTTCTTTGTCGTACATACTATAATCTGTATTTGTAAGTTATCCTAATTTCAACAAGTATCTTAAAGTTCAGCAAGCAATGCAACGCTTCCATAAGCAATATAGCGTTTCTGGCTGCAGTCCAGCGTTTTTGCTAGCAATCCAGTGTTTTTGCTATCAATCCAGCGTTTCTGCCTGCAATCCAGCGTTCTTGCCTGCAATCCAACGTTTTTGCCTGCAATCCAACGTTTTTGCCTGCAATCCAACGTTTTCGCTATCAGTTCAACTGATTCTATAAACTGTTCAAAAGTTCTACAAGATAGCAATTTTTTATTTATCGCTGAGGAATGAGTGTTTGAAAAAGGCCAATGGTTTTACTACAGAGAAAAACGGTAAAAAGCAGATAAGGTACTATACTTCAGCTGCAAACAAAAACAAAAAAAAAGTTCGGCATAATACCGAACCCTTTTTCATATTTCGTATATAGTTACTAATAACGAATATCGCGATTATCCCACGGCTTAAAAGGAGTTCTTGGGAACCTTTTCTCAAATTCTTTGATTAGTTCATCGCGGAACTTAGGATGTGCCAAACCTATAAGCATTCTTGCCCTGTCTCTCAAAGTAGCACCCTTCAGATGCGCTATACCATATTCCGTTATAACATAATCTATGTCGTCTCTTGGGGTGGTGATACCTGCGCCTTCTGTTAGAAAAGCCTTAATACGAGAGAGTTCTCCGTGCTTAGCTGTAGAAGGGAAGGCCAGTATGGCTTTGCTGGTTCTGTTCCATGAAGCACCACGGATAAAATCTACCTGACCTCCGGTGCCGCTAAAGATCTTCAAACCTATAGTTTCTGCAGTACTCTGACCCTGTAAGTCCATCTCAAGGGCTGAGTTGATAGAAACAAATTTATCTAACTGGCAAATGGTTCTTGGGTCGTTTACATAGTTTACCGGAAGCATAAGCACATCAGGATTATTATCTACAAAATCGTAGAGCATCTGAGAGCCCATAACAAAGCCGGTAACCAACTTGCCCGGATGAAGCTTCTTTTTTGCATTGGTAACCACCCCTTTATGAACAAGTTCTACAACTCCGTCTGAGAACATTTCAGTGTGGATACCAAGGTCTTTTTTGTTAGTCATATAGTGAAGGGCTGCATCAGGAATAGCACCAATACCAAGTTGCAGCGTGGCACCATCTTCCACCAAAGAGGCGCAATACTCACCAATCTTTTCCTCAACCGGCCCTATGTTAGGCTTAGGAAGCTGGAACATAGGCTTTGAGGTTTTAACTATGTAATCAATTTTTGAAATGTGAACCAAACAGTCGCCATAGCCGGTAAAAGGCATTTGATCATTCATCTCAGCGATTATCATCTTTGCGCGGTCAACAGCAAGCTTTGTGTAATCTACAGAAATTCCGAGGCTGCAATATCCGTCTTCATTAGGAGGAGTAATTGTAATCATTGCAACATCAATCGGATAGCAGGTGTCGAACCAATCAGCTACTTGATGGTAGTAGTAGGGAAAGAAATCTCCGCGATCGTCGTTCAAACCCTCTCTGGTATTACCGTGTGCAAAGTTGGTGATATGGCGAAAATGTCCATAACCTTCCGGCAGCATATAAGTTGCCGGATGTAATGTTACCATGTGGAAAATATCTACATCCTGCAGTCTGTCTCTCTGATCCATCATAGCCAGCGGTATCAGCTGAGGAGCAGCCGCAGAGTGCCCTATAACTATATTCATTCCGCTTTGGACAGCCTTAGCCGCATCTTCGGCGGAAACGATGCGATCTTGGTATTTTTCTAACCAGTTCATATAATCTAACTTTTAATTTAATCTTAAAATGAAGTTTCAACGGCTCAAAGTTAAGAAAAAATCGGTAGATATGTTTCACTTGTTAAAAAATCGCTGACAACGAACATAAATAGTGTAAGAGCCAAGTCTCAATCCTTGCCACAGCAATTTTCTTACAGCAAGTAGCCAATGACGATGATAGAGTGGACTTCACTCCTACTAAAAGAAAACGAAACTGTTGAATTTAGGCTTGTAAAACACAATAATTATTTGTAAATTTATCTCATAATCAGATACAAGACAAGCTATGAATTATTTTGAATTTACGAAAAGATTTCCTGATGAAAATTCTGCACTTGCTTCTTGACTCTGCCAGACAGGTTCTCAAACAGCACTATTGCAATAGCGGCACATGGGATATATTCCCAGTGATGCTTATCACATATCAGGATGGAAAATCCGATAGCCAATAATGCAAGCAATACGGGAATCGTTATATGAAACCATTTGGGCATATTATTCTTTCTTGTTAATGATTACCCATTT
>DFIA01000075.1 GCA_002372015.1 Bacteroidales bacterium UBA3709
GGCGACAATGGTGGATTCCAAATATACGAAGGCTATTTTCCCGATGCAGATCTTACAGTGCTTGTATTTGAAAACCGCAACGATAAAGACCGCTGGGATATGGTTAAAAAAATAGACAACATACTGAAAGAGGCCGGTCTTATGGAACCTGTAAAGCAAGATCTTCCACTTGAGTAAATACTCGCAAAAAGTTCTCTCCCAAAACCTTCTTTATGTCGTTATCTGAATACCCGCGATAGCGTAATTCCCTTGTAATAACCTCTAACTTGCTTACATCTTCCAAGCCGGCAGGTGGCATTTCTATGCCATCATAGTCTGAACCAATTCCCACATAATCTATCCCTACCAGATTGATTACATGCTCTATATGATCTACCACAAGTTTATAAGAGGGAGGTGGAAAATTCTTTTTAAGATAAGCTGTATGTTTTTTCAACTCAGCAATTTCTTGCTTCCCCTTTTTACCACTTCTCCAAAACGCCTTCATTGCAGCATCATACTCATCGGCTGCCTCAAAATAGGCTTGAGTACCGTACGCATCGCTTAAAAAAGCAGGATAAAAATTGATTTGTATCACCCCACCTGCTTTAGCAAGATCCTTTATCATCTTGTCTGTCATATTCCTTGGGTGTTTACAAAGAGCTCTGCAGCAAGAGTGTGTAGCCACTATAGGAGCTTTGGAATATTTAAGACAATCATAGAAAGATTCATCTGAAAGATGCGAAACATCCACAATCATACCCAAGCGATTCATCTGCTCCACCACAATCTTGCCGAAAGGAGAAAGCCCATGCCAATGTGGTTTCTGAGGCGCACAGCTATCGCATAGCTGATTATGAGCAGAGTGGCATAAGGTTATATACCTAATTCCCATTCTATAGAACTCGTTTAGAATGGCTATATCGTTTTGTATTGGAGAGCCATTCTCCATTCCTAACATTATAGCTCCCCTTCCCCCCTTCTTTATTTCTCGTGCATGCCGTACCGAATATGCTAACTCTACTTTGTCTCTATTGGCAAAGATAACATCCTTTGTTTCGCCTATCAGCTTAATAGCCTGCACGGTGGCCTGATCAGGCGTAAGTTTCGTTCGTGTGAATATGGCATAGAAAGAAAGATCCAAACCGCCTTCTTTCATTCTTATAAAATCGTTATGCCCTTCGCTACTCCTTACGCCCAGATCTGCATGTTCCTCATCTATTCTTAACGGAGTATCGCAATGGGTGTCTACCACCATTGCCTCACTATGTAGTTGATGAACTGATTTGGCCATCTTAAAATGCTGCTACTTCATGTAAGTGTACTTCCATGTAAGAGGAGAAACCAAGGTTTCCTTAATTGCTCTGGAAGTAACCCATCTCATAAGATTGAACGCACTACCGGCTTTATCGTTTGTTCCAGATGCACGGCTTCCACCAAAAGGCTGAAGTCCAACTACTGCACCCGTTGGCTTATCGTTTATGTAGAAGTTGCCGGCACTGTAACGAAGTCTGTTACAGATGTAATCACAAGCCAGTCTGTCTTGCCCAAATACAGAACCTGTCAGACCATAAGGAGAGGTAGTATCGCAAAGATCGAGAGTCTTTTCCAGATTCTTGTCTTCATAAACATATACAGTTAATACCGGACCGAATAGTTCTTCTTCCATTGTCCTGAATTTAGGTGTTTTAGCCACTATCACGGTAGGCTGAATAAAGTATCCTACGCTCTTGTCAAACTGCCCCCCTATTACAACTTCTGCATCTTTACTTCTTTTAGCATAAGTAATTGCCTTTGAAATTGTATCAAAAGAAGCTTCATCTATCACAGCGTTTACAAAATTTTCTGGATTCATAACATCTCCAACCTTAACTTTGGCACACCTATCTTTCAAACCCTTTAACACTTTAGGCCACAAACTCTTAGGACAGTACATACGGCTGGCCGCTGAGCATTTCTGTCCGGCATATTCAAATGCACCGCAAAAAGCAGCATTTGCAACAGCCTCAGGATCTGCACTGTTATGCACAAAGATAAAATCCTTTCCTCCTGTTTCTCCTACAAGACGAGGGAAGGTCTTGTACTTGTCTATATTCATACCTACTGTCTTCCACAACCCATAGAAAGTTGAACTGGAGCCAGTAAAGTGAATACCACCCAAATCTGGCGATGCAAGGGCCACCTTACCTATAACAGAACCAGGGCCCGGTACAAAGTTCACAACCCCTGCAGGCAAGCCGGCCTCCATAAACACCTTCATCAGATAGTAGTTAGATAAAAGCGATGTAGTAGAAGGTTTCCATACCGTAGTATTACCCATAAGCACAGGAGTCATGTTAAGATTAGATGCTATAGAGGTAAAATTAAACGGCGTAACTGCCAATATAAAGCCCTCTAATGGCCTATATTCCATTGAGTTTAACTGCCCTGGTGCCGATTTTGGCTGAACTGAGTATATTTCTGAAGCAAAGGCAGCGTTATAGCGTAAGAAGTCTATAAGTTCGCAAGCCGAGTCTATTTCAGCCTGATACATGTTCTTGCTCTGACCAAGCATACAAGAAGCATTGATAAGAGCCCTGTATTTTCCGGCTATGAGATCTGCCGCTTTCAGAAGAATAGCAGCTCTTGTTCTCCAAGGAGTTTCCGCCCACTGTTTGTGAGCAGCCATTGCAGCATCTACTGCCATCTTCACTTCTTTTTCTGAAGCCTTATGATACTTTGCCAGAATATGCTTATGATTGTGCGGTTCTACAACATTCCCGAGGTTTCCGGTTTTTACCTCTTTTCCTCCTATGATAAGAGGAATCTCAACCACGATTTTTCTTTGTCTTTTAAGCTCCGCCTCAATGGCAACACGCTCTGGGCTTCCTGCCAGATACCCTTTTACCGGTTCATTAGCAGGAGTAGGAAAACTGAAAATAGAATTATTCATATAAAGGTTATTTAATTGATATTTTCTTTGTATGCACACAAATTTAAGTTTTTAATGTATAAATTGCAACAACAAAGCAGCACATACGTCATATTTATGGAATGAGGCTAAACCGACAAGAAATAGAGGCAGTCTATAATGAGTACTCAAAAAGACTATTCCTGGCATCGTTTAAGATACTGGGCAATAGTCAGGAGGCTGAAGATGTAATGCAAGAAACAGTGCTTAATGTATGCACAAGCCATAACATTCCTAATATAAACAACTTAGGAGCATACCTCATGAGAAGCTGCATCAATAAGTCGCTTGATATTGTACGCAAGAGAAAAACTGCACAGGCATTTTTGTCGGACATGAAGACACAGGCATCTGAAGAGGATACTGTTGCAGAAGATAGCAAAAGAGCTAACTTGATACAAATTATAATCAGCCTCATAGCCAAACTACCGCAGAAGTATCGTCAGATAGTATCGTTAAAGCTCATAGAAGGCTATGATTATCAGGAAATATCTGAAATAGTTGCTCAAAATGAAAACTCTATAAGAAGTAAATTTATGAGAGGCAGACAAAAACTCGCCACTCTATTAAAGGAGGAGGGTATTTATGAAAAAATATGATATTGATATTGAAACATTGCTCGGTGATTACAAGGCAGCTACAGAAAATATTCAGATACCGGCAGGTCATCAAGAGAGATTCGCCTATAAACTGAATGAACATTCATCCGCCAAAAAAACAATATGGGAAAGAATTCTCTCCTATCTACACGACCCCACAGCCGGTAAACGCTCTGCTTGGATACTGGCACCGGCCTTAGGGGTTATAACTATAGCCCTATGCCTTAATCATCTGAACAAGAACCTTTATATTAACCAAATAGAGAGTAACTACTTGTATGCCATTAAAGAATATGGCAAACAACTGTCGGAAGAAGGGCAGGCTCTTACAAAAGAAGACAGACAAGATATTCTCTATTCAATATCTTCTATACTCTCTGAAGAAGAACGACTTGCATTGCAACTCCCTGCCGATATGCCCAAAAAAGAAAAACAAAAAATCCTGAAAGAATATTACAATCAAAAAATGGAAGGGCTTAACAGAATAAAGATATTTATAGCCCATAATAAAGAAGAACAAGAATAGCTATACATCAAATATTTGCAAATATTATAAAAACCTTTTCGATAAGCCAAATGAGCAAAGACAAGTTGCATGAAAATGAACAAAATCATCACACAAATTACAATCTACAGATATGAATAAATTTTATACATCACTAATTTTATTGTTTATATTAGCATTACATACTAATATCTACGCACAGCAGCCCACAAAAGGTGGCAAAGTAACGGTTGTGCGCTCATCAAGCAATAATTCTTCTAATGAAGAAGTTATTTCAAAAAGGCTTACATATTCTAACCTACACGGCATCAAGGCTGGTAGTATATTTGAAATCGAGCTTGTTAAAGGAAATAATGGCAAGGTTACAGTATCTGCACCAGAAAAAACTATGAAACATATCATAGTAGAAGAAAAAAACGGAGTCCTCATACTCAGACTGGATAACACATATCGCATCAGACCTAAGGGCGATAAAGTAGGGCCAATTAACGTTATTGCAGAAGTTTCTTCGCTTAGCCTCATAGACCTTTCGGGAGCTTCTAAAGTACACTCAAAAGAGCACTTTCGTAGCAATTTATGCAATATAGAGCTCAGCGGAGCTACATCTGCTAAACTTTCATGCTCTGCAGAAAGTATCAAAATAGAGCTCAGCGGAGCTTCCAATCTAAACTTAAATCTAAACGGCACATCGGAAAGCATAGACGCAGACCTTAGCGGAGCCTCAGCAGCAAAAATTAAAGGTAATACAGAGGCCCTATATTTAGATTGTAGCGGAGCAAGTAATTTTGATGGCGATGAATTGCAAGCCAAGGTGGTTAGCATAGATCTAAGCGGAGCCTCAAAAGCCAAAGTAAATGTACAGAAAAAGCTAACCGGAGAACTGAGCGGAGCCTCAACCCTAAAGTACAATGGAAAACCAGATAAGATAATTTTAGAAAAAAGCAGAGGAGCTTATGTCAGCCATAAGTAAGGCTCTTGCAGCATAAGCTGCAAAGCTTATCTGACAAAATGTCATATTACTCCCAATGGTATGAAGATTGAGAAGCCATTGGGAGTATTTTAATTTTACAACACACGATAACACAAAAAACAGATATTATGACACAAACAAAAGGTAAAATCGGAGTAACAACAGAAAATATATTTCCTGTTATTAAAAAATTCCTATACTCAGATCACGAAATATTTCTTAGAGAATTGGTTGCCAATGCAGTAGATGCAACACAAAAACTCAAGGCCATTGCCGGCAAAGGCGAATTTAAGGGCGAGCTTGGCAATACCACTATTTATATAGAAGCAGACGAGAAAAAACATATCCTATCCATAACAGACCGTGGTATTGGTATGACTGCAGAAGAAATAGATAAATATATCAACCAAATTGCATTTTCTTCGGCAGGCGAGTTCTTAGAAAAGTATAAAGACCAGTTAGATAGTATCATAGGACACTTTGGCCTTGGCTTTTACTCCGCCTTTATGGTATCTAAAAAAGTGGAGATAGAATCTCTGTCTTATAAAGATGGCAGCAAGGCCGTAAAGTGGAGCTGCAACGGAAGTCCCGAGTTCAGCATGCAGGAATGTAAGAAACAAGACCGTGGCACTAAAATTACCCTTTATCTCGACGATGATTCTAAAGAGTTTGCTGCAAAGCAAAAAATTGAAGAACTCCTAAACAAATACTGCAAGTTTATGCCGGTTAAAATAGCCTTTGGTAAGGAAACCGAATGGAAAGACGGCAAAACTGTAGAAACCGATAAAGATAAGATTATCAACGACTCCGAACCTCTTTGGGCAAAAACTCCAAGCGATATAAAAGACGAAGACTATCTGAATTTTTATCGCAAACTCTACCCTATGAAAGAAGATCCGCTGTTTTGGATACACCTAAATGTAGATTATCCGTTTAACCTCACCGGTATCTTATACTTTCCCAAGATAAAAGACCGTATGGATGTTTCTAAAAACCGGATACAACTATACTGCAACCAGATGTTTGTTACAGATTCTGTAGAAAACATCGTACCGGAATTTTTAACATTGCTCTACGGAGTTATCGACTCACCAGACATACCGCTCAATGTCTCAAGAAGTTATCTTCAGGCAGACTCCAACGTAAAAAAGATTTCCACTTACATCACCAAAAAAGTTGCAGACCGCTTAGAAGAAATAGCAAAAGAAAAGAAAGAAGAATTTGAGAGTAAATGGGATAACCTTAAACTCTTCATAGAATATGGAATGCTTACCGATGAAAAATTCTGCGAAAGAGCAATGAAATTTGCCTTGTTCAAAACTACAGAAGGTAAGTATCTGAACTATGCCGACTTTGAAAAACTTATTGAAAAAGAACAGAAAGATAAAGATAAAAAAGTAGTGTATCTCTATGCAACAGATGCAGTAGCACAATATCAATGGATTACTGCAGCTAAAGATAAAGGCTATCATGTACTTCTGATGGATAGCCAGTTAGATGCGCACTTTGTTAATCTTCTGGAGAGCAAAATCAAAGACAGTAAGTTTGCCAGAGTAGATTCAGACAGTATTGAGAATCTCATTCCTAAACAAGAGTCTAAGAAACCGAAAATGCAAGAAGGAGAAGAACTCGATCTTGAGTGCGCTTTTGCTGCGGTTCTTCCACAAGAGGGCAGATACAATCTTGTTGCTGAGAATATGGGGGAAACAGCTGCTCCTATGCTAATTACACAAAATGAATTTATGAGACGCTATAAAGAAATGAGTGCTCTCGGCGGAGGACTCAACTTCTATGGAGAGATGCCTGATTCTTACACAATCAAACTCAACATGGAAAATCCGCTTGTAAAGAAAATAGTGCAAGAAAAAGACATGGCTACATCTGAAAAGAATAAAGATCTGATGGCCCAGATAGCCAACGCGCAGGATGCTATTGCACTAATCAACAAAGATAAAGAGGGTAAAAAGGATGAGGATATCCCTCAGGAAATGAAGGATAAAGAGGAAAAACTCAACTCTACCATCAATAGCCTAAGAGAAGAAAAGAGAGAGCTTATGAGAAAGTTTGGACGGGAAAATACACTGCTAAAGCAAATCACAGACCTTGCCCTACTCTCCAACGGTATGCTTAAAGGCAAACAGCTTTCAGAATTTGTATCAAGAAGCCTCAACCTATTGCAATAGCACCACAACTGCGGGCATGACTACTGAATTATTTAGGCATGTCCGCAGATTCTTTAAAGCGTAGGCCATTCCAAGTAAGTTCCTTTTTTATTACCTCCTTTGGCGACCATATTTCCACAATGATATTTTTCCCTTTCTGGGGAAGTTTATATAACAAAACCGGACGGTTTTCTAAGTATTCTTCATACTCCTGTTGGCTCATAGTTTTACGTACGCCATTATTTTCTACAAACCAATTATCGCCATCAAAACCATGCGTTACTCCATCGTAAGCTGTTGTAACGGCAGCTCCCACTGATGCAGCAGGAATATACTGCAAACGGCGTGTAGAATTTTCATACAGGGCAAACGAAATCCCTGTATATTGGCCTTCTATAGGCTTATCGTCTATGTAAAGATTGTTTGAAAAAGCTATCAGCCTATGTTTGCCATCTGCACAATTCCAGTAGCACATCTCGGTAACAGAAAGATATTTGTCTGCCGGATCAGCTACAGACTCAAATTTTACATAACCGTTTTTTACATCTACCAATATCTTGCAGGCTTCTTTCTGAGGCTTTTGGGCGAGATAACTTTGCCACATATCATTCAGACTGCCCGTAAGTTCATCTTCCGGCTCATGTAAATAATGATTTACAAAGTCTATAATAGTTGGTTTCTGGCCTTTAATTTTTACAATTTCGATGTAGCTATCTTTATCAAATTTAGGATAAACGCTCTGAGCCGATAAATAAAAGGGAAACAATAGTATAAGCACTAATAAAGAAAGAAAAATATTAAATCGCATAACACGTTTATTTTTACAGATTTGACATTAATTTTATCTATAAAACACTGTAATGTTATCTTTAATTAGACATTGCAAAACTAAGATACTCTACCCACTTTTCAGAGAGCTTGCCAGAAGCCTCCGATTCTATAAGTAACTTGCCATTTCGGTCGTACTCTTTCCAAATACCTTCGGTTTCGCAATTTCTTATAGAGCCCTCAAAACTTATGATATACTGAGAGGTATTATTGTCTTTACGGCAACTATACATATAGTGAGAGGTAATTTTTGTTTTGCTGTCATAATGCATAGTTATAAGTTTATCATTAGTTGGACAATAGGTCAAATAGCCCTTATATTTTACAATGCTATATGAAGGTAAATTATAAAACTTACCATCCGATGGAGCAAAAATATAGCATAAACCGTCATCTGCATTTTGTACAAGATCTTTATAACCATCTTGGTTTATATCAATATACAAAGGAGCATCCGATACATTAAATTTAAGTGTCTGGATAAGTGCCCCGTTTGGTTTTGCCACTCTGATAGTTGAACCGGAGGCAGACTGCTTGAAGGTAAGCACAGGAGCTGTCTTATCCCACCAACTGCGTTCTTCTTGGTAAATAGCATTGTTTCTAACTTCTTCACTGCCACCAGTTACGCTACGATAATAATTACTCCAGCCTTTGGCATGATATTTTTCGCTTGGGATAAACTGCCCTACTCCTTGGTCTAAATCTCCCGACTCAGGAATGCGCCATGCTCCCCAATTTGCAATTTTCTTAACCTTAGTCTTATCTGAAACCCAGACCCCTACATACTGGCTGTTGCAATAACCATCAGCAGCCTGCATTGTGTTCTCTAACGCCGGTTTACCTTCATCTATCCAAATATCAAAGGTAGCTTTTCCAGAAAATGTACCCGTGCCAACACCGGCAGTCTCTCTAAAATTATAGGATGCCGTGAGCAAATATACCGGATGATCTGCTTCAAAATCTTCCGAATCCAGCCCTTCAATAGCGGTAATCTTTATTGTACCCTCAAAAGGACATACATTACCAGCGGCATTGGAAGCCCCCTTTACCTTGTATGTATCTGAACTCATTTTTGTTACTGACTCATAATAAATCTGCAACCTCTTAAATTCCTTACCTAAAATACCTAAGGAAAAAGGCGAGTCGGCTTTTAATACATCAGAAAAATCATACTTTGAAATTTGCAGGTCTGTATTGTTCTGGGCTAACAATGCAAGATTGCAAAAAAGCAGCAGAAAAATTGCAGTAATTCGTTTCATAGTATAAGCATTTATTTTAAGGTTATATACGTTTAGTTTTCACATCTTTCACAAGTTGTACAATAATAACACCAATAATGGTCAGAAGCATTCCCGCTATTTTTAGTGGAGTAAAACTTTCCTGCCCCGGATATAGAAAATAGGCTGCAATAGCAGAAACAAGCGGGATTAAAGCCGAAAAAATACTAACCCTTGTAACTCCAAGTTTGCCTGTACAATAGGCCCATAAGCCAAAGCACATACAAGAGCAAAGAATAGCAAGAGCCAATATCTTGGATTGCACATCGTACGACATAAATTGGGCATCAATACCCCTGACTCCAAACAACAGAAACAAAGGTAAAAACAGCACTGCACCAAAAGAAAACTGATAGGTTACTATGGTATATGCGCTATATTTCTTTATCATTTCACGCGTTACATAACTATAGATCAATGCACCGCCAACTGCAAAAAACAACAACAGAAGAATACCCTTCAGGTGTGAGCTTCCCATCCCTCCTTTTTCCATTACAAATAAAACTATACCTATCAAGGAAAGAAGACACCCCAAAACTTTTGGCAGAGTAAGCTTAAACTTGTACAAAAGCCTGTCAACAACTGTGCAAAACAAAGGAATTGTGGCAATTATTATTGCTGCCATAACTCCCGAAGTATATTTAATTCCAAAATTTTCTCCTAAAAAATAAATGAAAGGCTCGCCAAAAGCCAAGAGAAACATCCAGTTGAAATCTTTTTTGTGCACCTTCTGTACACCTCCCGTAACCAGCCCTGCCAGCCATAATATTACAGCCGCTATAAGCATTCTTTCAAAGATAAATGCAAATATTTCTATATTATTCTTAATCAGATAGTCTTCCCATATAAATGAGAACCCCCACGCAGTTATGGCTATTAAGGCAAATATATAGGCTTTAAAATTATTAGGTTTCATTATCTGTCAAATTTAAGGCGACGGCTGCACCGATTACCTGTTATTGCTCCATCTTTAACCACCAGACAGCCATTAACAATCGTATGAACTACCGAAACAGGAAAAGAAGATAGCTGTTCATCTTTATTATCATTACGATGGTAAATAATATTCCTTTCTGAGAATGGACTCCATCTGCACATAGAACGTGGCAAAGAGTTATTTACCTGATTCTCTATATCTACCACCACAATATCAGCAAAATACCCGCTTCTGATAAAGCCTCGTTTCTCCAGTGCATAGCAACGTGCCGGAGAATGACTCATCTTGTCTGCCACTTCTGTAAGCGTAAACTCTCCGTACTTAGCCATGGTAAGCATCATCTGCAAAGAATACTGCACAAGCGGAATACCCGATGGCGACTCAAGATACGGGCGCAGTTTTTCTGAAACAAGGTGCGGTGCATGATCGCTACCTACCGTCTGCAACACGTTTTCTCTTAGAGCCTTACGCAAACACATCATATCCTCGGCAGATTTAATAGATGGATTACATTTTATAAGATTGCCATACTTTATATAGTCCTCCGAACAAAACCACAAATATGAGGCACATACCTCACCGGTTATCATAGCCCTACGGTCTTTATTCAACCGCCTCCACATTGGCGGATTCTTTACACCGGCAAGCAACTGCACTTCTTCTTTAGTAGAAACATGAAGAATGTGAAGCCTGGCTTTATACTTCTGAGCAAGCAACACTGCTTTCTGAGAACTTTTCAAACAGGCAGCACGGCTACGTATCATTGAGTGCATCTGAGGCGGAATTTCTGACCCATATTTTGCCTCGGCCTTTTTTAGGTTAGCTATAATCTCCTGATTGTCTTCACAATGAGCAGCTATAAGGGTTGGAGAATATTTAAAAACATCTTCCACGGCCCTATCGTCATCTACCATTAAATTACCAGTAGAGGCACCCATAAAAAGCTTTACGCCACAAATATCTTTGCAGCGCATACGCTTAATTTCCTGTATATTACTGTTGCCGGCTCCAAGATAAAAGGAATAGTTGGCATACGAAGACATTTCTGCGCTGGCAAATTTATCTTCAAGTAATGAGAGGGTTATAGCCGGTGGAGTATTGTTGGGCATATCCATAAAAGAAGTTATCCCCCCAAGTACTGCTGCCCTACTTTCACTCTCTATATTACCTTTCCAGCCATCGCCCGGTTCTCTAAAATGCACATGTGTGTCTATAACGCCCGGAAGGATATACTTTCCACTTACATCCAGAACCTCCATTTGAGTAGCTATCTGCTGTATAGAGTATTCGTATAGCTCTTCTGTTTTATAATCACTCTGCCTTATAATCTGCTCTATATATTCTCCAGATATAACAATACTGCCCTTAAAGGTCTCTCCTTCATTAACAATAGTTGCGTTCTTTAGCAGGAGGTTTTTCATACTACTTAGTTCTTGGTTTTATTTTTCTGAATCGCATTGCTATTACTCCCCAAAAAGCCTCTCCAAATATACCTGAACTCATCTTAGATGTCCCCTCTTTACGATCTTCAAATATGATAGGCACCTCTTTTAGCTTAAAACCTAACTTGTGGGCAGAATACTTCATTTCTATCTGAAAACCATATCCCTTCATCTTTACCTTATCTAAATCTATGGTACTCAAAACTTTATTCGTATAACACACAAAGCCTGCAGTGCAATCATAAACCTTCATCCCCAACACCTTTCTGGCATAATAAGAAGCATAATAAGACATTACCACCCTGCCTATAGGCCAATTGATAACACTCACACCATGGCTGTAGCGCGAACCTATTGCCACATCAGCCCCTCCTTCTTTGCACGCCGAATATAGGCGCAATAAGTCATCGGGGTTGTGGGAGAAATCTGCGTCCATTTCAAACACATACTTGTACTCTCTCTCTAAAGCCCATTTGAATGCCAAGATATATGCTGTACCAAGCCCCTGTTTTCCACTTCTTTCCAACAAGAAAATACGTCCGTCAAACTCTTTCTGAAGGCGCTTAACAATATCAGCCGTTCCATCTGCAGAGGCATCATCTACTACCAAAAGATTAAATTCTCCCTCTAAAGACATAACCTTACGGGCTATGTTCTCTATATTCTCCTTTTCGTTGTATGTTGGTATAACTACAAGTTTGTCAGCCATACTCGATTTATTTATACGTGCGGTAAATATAGTGAGATTTGTGCCATATTCTACTCCACCAATCTAAGTTGTATTCTCTGTCGCTTCAAATCTACTCCGATTACAGACACGGTAATCTGCTGGTGAAGTTTGAGCACATCAGAAGCATTGCGTACAAACTTTTGCCCCATATTAGAAATATGGATAAGCCCGTTCTGCTTTATGCCTATATCTACAAATGCTCCAAAAGCCGTAAGATTAGTAACTATACCAGGCAATTGCATACCTTCTTTCAAATCTTCCAAACAAGAAATTTCGGAAGAAAATTCAAAGTCTTTAACAGATTCTCTTGGATCTCTTCCCGGCTTTTTAAGCTCCTGAACAATATCTTCTAATGTTGGTAAACCCACCTCTGCGCCTACATAATCTTTAAGTGCAATAGAATCTATCCTGCCGGTATTACCTATAAGTTCGGCCACCTTGCAGCCGGCATCTTCTGCCATCTTTTCTACAAGAGCATATCGTTCCGGATGAACAGCAGAGTTGTCTAATGGATTTGCAGCATCCGGAATGCGCAAAAAACCAGCCGCCATCTGAAATGCTTTCTGGCCCAATCTGGGTACGTCTGCAAGCTGTCTTCGTGAGGTAAAAGCACCTTTGTTAGTTCTATAAGCCACTATATTAGACGCCAACACCGGCCCTATACCAGAAACATGAGAGAGCAAATGACTGCTTGCTGTATTAAGATTAACCCCTACGGTATTTACGCAATACTCCACCACCTCATCCAGTTTTTCTTTTAACAAAGACTGATCTACATCGTGCTGATATTGT
>DFIA01000004.1 GCA_002372015.1 Bacteroidales bacterium UBA3709
TTCTATTCTATTCTATTCTATTCTTCGACTACATTACTCTCCGTATATTTCAGGTTATATCGATTATATTCAGTTATCATTTAAAGATGTCTGAGTTGAGTATATGCCGTTTATGTTTCAAAAGACAATATACAAAATTATCGCCGAATAATTTTAGTTGCCTCATTTTAGCTTATCGTTTTTTTTTACATTTGTGAAAAATAGAATTATGGATTTGAAATCTCCATTGAAAGATAAATATTCAAAAGATAAGAGAAGTATTCTCGATGCTCAGCGGGCGGCTCAAGAAATAGCTTTTGCTCCAATTGTGTTTCAGGCTTCAAGAATGATGCTTAAACTGGGAATATTTCAGGCATTGCAAGACAACGCAGATGGTCTTACAATTGAAGAAATAGCAGCGAAAACAAAACTTTCCCAATATGCTGTAAAGGTACTGGTGGAAGCATCGCTTTCTATCGGAACAGTTATAGTTAAGGGGAATCGCTTTTTTCTGACTAAAACCGGTTGGTATTTACTTACAGACAAAATGACCAGAGTTAACATAGACTTTGTTAATGATGTTAACTATTTAGGTTTCTTTAATTTGGAAGAAAGCTTAAAAGAGGGGATACCGGCCGGTCTTAAAGCTTTGGGAGATTGGCCTACGATATATGAAGGTTTGAAATATTTGGAAGAACCAGCCAAGAGCAGCTGGTTTGCCTTTGATCACTTTTATTCAGATAATTCTTTTGAAAAAGCCTTGAAAATTGTATTTGCCGCTTCTGTAGGCAGACTACTGGATATAGGAGGCAATACCGGTAAATTCTCTCTCAAATGTGTAGGGTATTCAGATAAGGTAGAAGTTACTGTAATGGATTTGCCGGGGCAGTTAGATATGCTTAAAGAGAATGTACGAGGTAAGGCAGGAGCGGAGAGAATATCCGTTTGCCCAAAGAATGTACTAAAAGACAATGATTATCCAACCGGCTATGACGTTGTTTGGATGAGCCAGTTTTTAGATTGTTTTAGCGAAGAGGAAATTTTCCGTATCGTATCTAACGCAAAGCGTTGCATAAACCCTAATGGCAGGCTTATGATAATGGAAACATTTTGGGATAGGCAACAATACGAAACAGCTGCCTATTGCCTTACCATGACCAGCCTGTATTTTACGGCTATTGCTAATGGTAATTCCAAAATGTATCATAGCGAAGATATGATAAAAATACTTGGAAAAGCAGGCTGGAAACTTAATGCAATTCATTCAGATGTAGGAAAGTATGGCCATACTATTCTCGAATGTATTTTATAAACTATCATACTATGAAAAAGACAAATTTGTTTATTCTAATCTTATTGGTGCCGATAGCGGCATTTGGACAACTTTCAGACAGAGCTCAGCAGGTAGCGAGGCAGCATATTGAAGCATTACTGCGTGATGCAGGAGATGATAAAAAAGTAGATTTGTATGCAACATCTGATGTAGATGGAGACGGAGAGGAAGACTTGGTGCTTGCCAGTTTTGATTTTAAACATATAAAAGCATATTCGTTGATTGACGATAAGGCTGTTCCTAAGCCTATTGAACTTACAAATCAGCAACTTGAAGTTTTGAAAGACACAGAAAAAATGTCTTATGGCACATTATTTTTTATTCTTCAAGATTTGCAGTTGGATGCAGACGATCATATTAATAAATTAGAACCGATTATACTCTGGCGAGCAAACTTTTCTAAGAATAAGTTTAGTAGGGGCTTGGATGGTTCCGAAAATACGACAGATTTACAGGAATTTGAGCGATATACAAAAATGGTTTTTAAGCCTCATGTTGGAGATGTTGTTTTTACAGGAAAAGTTCCTTCTGAAAGTGAGTATTACGATCATGATATCGTTTGGAAGATGAAAGATCCCGAATTTATAAAAACAGAATTTAGAGGTTATACACCTGAAGAAGTGTCGCCTATTCTTTTTAAGGCAGATTTTAGAGATTATATAGGCCTACTGAATTTTAGTCGTTGGAGAAAAGGAGAACCTGTTAGCAAAGTTAGTCAGGATATCAAGGATTTGATATCGCAGTATTATGGAGGAGAAACAATTATAGGTATTCGTTATGTGGCAGACTGTAAAGTTTATGATAGGCAGTGGTATAGAGTTGTATTTAAGCGTAATGGCTATATGAGTCATTATGCTTTGGTAGCAATCTTGGAGGGTAGGGTTGTAGCTGTATGGGACGAATATGTGGATTTACAAGCTCACGGTGCATCCGCCTCAGATGTTTGGTATGGTGGAAGCCTATCAGAGTTTTGGGATTGGAAACAAACAGAATTTATGGCTATGTGGACCAGCAAAAAAGGGCTGGAGATTCTTTTAAGATGGCCTTCATTAGAGGGATTCCATTACAGCATTGTGAGAGAGGTAGGAGGTAAGCTGGTGGCGGCAATTGATGATTACCAGTATCTTATGGCATATTAATTTTGTATATCTGCTAATGCTTTGCAGTATGTTAATTGATAGCCGTTTTGTTATGCGGCTTAACTGCAGATACATACACAAGTAGCACTACGTTCATCATAAGAGCATAGATTATCGCCGGTATTGCCAAAGCAGAGTTGTTGAAGATGAATGGGCTGGAAGCTATAGCTATGGCTTGTGCGGCGTTTTGCATACCAACTTCAATAACAATGGTTTTACGTTCTCTCGATTTTAATTTTGAGAGCCGTGCAAGTATGGCCGAGGCAGTAATAGAGAATAGTAATAATGTTATTACGGCAGCCCCTACAATAAACAGGTTTTCTGCTATTGTTCTACGATGCTGAATAAAGAATACGGCGGCGAGTAGCATTAGAGCAGGGAAAGCTACTTTTGATATTAGTTTGTCTGCTTTGGTTGCCCATATAGGCCATAGGCGTTTTGTAGCAGCTCCCAAGAGTATAGGTATAAACATCAGCACAATGTTTTGCATTAGAAGGTTACTTACGGGGAGGGTGAGGCCTTGCTGGGCAGATTGGGTTGCTGTTTCTGCCTCTGGAGACATAGCCTTGGATAACCCCGCAAAGGCTTCATAACCACTGCAATGATTTAGTGCAATTTGCAGAATAACAGGGATAGTAAACATGGTTATAACGCTACTTAGCGCCGTTAGGGTAATAGACAAGGCTACATTTCCGCCGGCTATCTTGGAGAAGACATTGGACGAGCTGCCGCCGGGGCAGCAGGCTATTAAAATAATACCCACATAAAAAAGAGCTGGCAACGCAAATATGTAAGCAACTGCAAATGCAATAGCCGGTAAAATAAGTAGCTGCCCGGCCAATCCGATAAAAATAGCCGCAGGCTTTTTGAACATGGTTTGAAAATCGGCGAACTTGAGACTAAGTCCAAGTCCGTACATGAGAACTATTAGAATCGGTATAACTATGAATATCGGGTTCATTATTCAGATTCAGAAATCGCATCTTCCGGAACTTTGCCTGTTAGCTCATAAAACGGTTTGAATTGCAAGTTTTCTGTGAGGAGTTCCCATTCTTCTCCGTTATTCTTTATTTTAGAAATGAGCTCCATAAATGGTTTTACTTTATCTTCTGAAAGTAGAACATCATCTTCTTTTGTTGAGTAGTAGGAAGTTTTTGTTGTGTCGCCGCTAAATACATACTCATCCAATTCATAAAAATCGGGACCTACATAAATACTATTTTCTATTTGGAAGTACTTAGTGTAGAAACAGCCAGTACCTGCCGACCCAGACAACATTACTATATTTCCCAATTTAGAGAAGTGAAGTTTGTAGTTTTCAGAAGCTATAAACTGTATAGAATCTGCACCACAACAGAGCAACCAGCCACAATCTGCGGCTTCGTCTCTTATGTATAGTTCTTCTATGCCATCTGAATCAATGTCTATATAGGCATAGCCAGCACCACTCAAATCATAAATATCTTGTGAGGCCTCTTGGTTGCATAACTGTTCTACTTTATCTATATTGTGCGTGAAGATATGGATAGAAGGCTTAGGTTTAGGAGGTTGAGTGTTATTGTTATTGCAGGCACTTAGGCATAGAATTGCAGCAATAAAGAGAATTGAAAAGTTTTTCATAGAATATTGCATTTTATTTGTTCTTGTGTTTACACAACAGAGAGCAATATAATAATTATATTTGTGATTATGGTTGATGATTTATTGCACATATATGTGGATGAAGTGCCGGATTTCTTGTATGAAATAGCAGATACACCTCATTTGCAGCGCATTAAAGGGGTAGGGATGAATTGTGGATGCGAATATACATCATTTCCATTTTTTACAGCTCTTTTGCCATATTCGCGATACACACACAGCTTGGGAGTAGGGGCTATTGTATGGAACTTTACCAAAGACCCCAAGCAGGCTATAGCCGGCTTGCTTCACGATGTAGCTTCTCCAGTCTTTGCTCATGTTATAGACTTTATGAAGGGTGATTACCTTGTGCAGGAGGCTACAGAGGGCAAAACTCATGCTATAATTTCTTCATCTGACGCCATCTGCGAGTGTTTGTCTAAAATGGGCTTGTCTGTGGCAGAAGTATCTGATTATCATATCTATCCCATAGCAGATAATAAAACTCCACAGCTCTCGGCAGATCGTTTAGAGTATTCTTTTGGCAATATATTGAACTTTCGTTTAGGTACTATGGCAGATGTAAAAAGAATGTATAGTAACCTCATAGTAGCAGATAACGAATATGGTACTTCCGAACTATCTTTTACCAACTCAACAATAGCAAGAGATTTTGCCCTCAAGGCCTTGGAATGTGGCAAAGTGTACGTTTGCGATGCAGATAGATATGCCATGCAGTTTTTGAGTCAGATTATAGACTCGGCATTGAAGCGAGGTTTGCTTACAGAGAGTTTGCTTTACACCACAGAAAACGAGGTGATTGAAGTTCTGACCTCTGATGAGCAGGGAAAGAGAGATTGGGAACAATTTCGTAGTTTATCCCAAGCAGAAAGGTTATCGCCAGAGATAGATTTAGGTAGTTCAGCAGCAGCGTATAATTTAAGCGGTTCAACACCAGCACAGGCGTTGAAGGATTTTGCGTCAGTGCGGCATTTAAAAGATTCCATATCAGCTTATCCGATATATAACATAGCAGCAAAAAAACGATATATAGACCCGTTTGTGGCAGAAAAAGGTAGAGTGTCTGAACTGTTTCCAGAGTTTAAAGAGGCAGTAGATAGTTTTATCGCTATGAGTTTCAACTACAATATATTAGGAGGGAGAATCTAATGTCGTGGATTTCTCATGAATTGTGGTGGCTTAAATCTGAACTTGCCGTAGAATGGGATATAATAGGGGGATTGTTGAAGGATTGAAATGGGTTTGATGCTGGTTGTATGGAATAGATATGGAGCATTGTGGAATGTGGTGGTTTTATGTGGATTGATATGAACTTGTTGTAGTTTAGGATATGGTAGGAAAATTGTTGTAGTATGGTATGGTGATGGAATTGTTGTGCATTGATGCGGAATATTTATCAGAGAACGAATGTTGGGGAGTATTTTGAAGACGTATTGTTTTATAGATGTTGGATGCAGATTGTTAAATGTATAGATTGATGGTGAAACATACGGATAAAAATAAGAGTAAGAATATACTTTCTGGATTATGATAGTTATAAATGAAATTAAATAGATTTGAAATGAAGAGAATTACATTATTATTTGCTGCAATAATGTTGGCTATATTGGCTGCGGCGCAAGATTCTAAACGAATGCGAATACCAAAATTGTCTTTTTCTGATTCAACTCAAAAATCGTTATATAATAATGTAGTGGCTTTATATAACGACAGATATGAGGCCTTTGGTTTTGAAGATGAAGAGTTGCTGCCTTGTTGGAAAGGTGTACCGCATAAGCGTATGGCTCTTGTCTTTTTGGAATATGCAATGGTATCGCAGAATAACGGAAAAGAGAAGGTGTATTCCGATAAAGATGTTGTAGAGGTAGGAAAGGCTATGGTAGAATGGGGGATGAAAGAGGATAAGGTTTCATACCCGCCTTATTATCCGTTTAATTACCAAGCATATCAGGAATATGTAATGAATCTGCTTGCGCCATTGGCTCCAAAGCTTGATAGACTTCCACAGTATCTTTTGAATGCCTATGCCCGCACAGAATCTAATCTAAAACATTTTCTGTCTATGCTAAAGTTTGAGTTAGTGCGCAATAGAATCAAGCCGGCAAATTTGCGTTCTGCTCTCATAGCAGAAGGAGAGGCTTGGTCTGTTCTCAGAGGAGAGTTAGAAGATGTATATGTCAAGTATAAATATGCAATAAATGGTGGTATTTATTATTCTATGCTGCCGTTGGAAATAAGTTCGTTTCTCCAGCAGGCAGACAAAGAAAGAAATATATCTGTTAGCGTATTGGATGCTATATCGAGAGACGATATAGGGGCTATTTATCCTCCAATTTCTGCCGATAACAGTGCAGATAGTCTTCAGTTAGTTATAAGTGAGATGAAGGAAAACAAGGTGGATACAAGCAGATTCGATTCTCTGTGGGGCGAGTTTTTATCTGCGAGAGAGGTTGTTGCAAACCTGCTTTCTCCTAAACAGAAACAAATATATGAAGATGATATACAGCGTTACTATAAGCTATTGCAACAGCTAACAAAATAATGATTTTGCGCTGGTTGCCGGTTATGAGTTATTTGCGATTTCCATCTAAATCTTGGAAAGAGAAGGAACTGATGGAGAAATAAGAATGAGGTTAAGTCCAGCAAAAATGGCGGTGTTTTTCCAAACAAACTGCAGGAGAACGCATGTAATTATGTTAAATTTCATGGATTTTATATTAGAAGTGATGTAATATCAAAATAAAGTTGTAATTTTGCATTCGAAACAATATAATTTGACATGGAAAGGACAAAACTATCAGCAGTTGTAAAGACCCTCCGCAAGGAATATGGTCTTAC
>DFIA01000032.1 GCA_002372015.1 Bacteroidales bacterium UBA3709
TGATTACATCTGGCCATACTCCAATACAAGAGACAACAGAAAATAATACTCAGGCAGATGGAACAAACTAAAAGGAGGATAGCTATTTTGGGTTCCACCGGAAGTATCGGCACCCAAACTCTCAACGTAATTTCTCAACATCCAGAACTGTTTGAGGTAGAGTTACTTTCTGCCGGCAGCAATGCACAGTTGCTTATTCAACAAGCTAAAATATATAATCCAAATGCTGTTGTTATATGCAATAAAGATAGATATCAAGAAGTAAAAGAAGCCTTAACTCCTCTCGATATTAAAGTGTTTGCCGGAGCAGAGTCGGCCGGAGAACTCGCAGGAGCCTCCAACATAGACATCGTTGTTGCTTCTATGGTAGGTTTCAGCGGATTATCCCCTACAATAACAGCTATAAAAAAAGGTAAGGCAATAGCATTAGCCAACAAAGAAACCCTTGTGGCAGCCGGTAGTTTAATAAGTAAAATGAGTACAGAATACGGCAGCCCCATTATTCCTGTAGATTCTGAACACTCGGCCATATTTCAATGCCTTCAGGGAGAAAAAGCCGAAATAGAAAAACTATTGCTAACCGCCAGTGGAGGCCCTTTTTTAAGCCTGCCTATAGAGAAATTCAACAATATCACCGTAGAGCAAGCCCTAAATCACCCTAATTGGAAGATGGGAAGTAAAGTAACCATAGACTCTGCTACAATGATGAATAAAGGCCTGGAAATAATTGAGGCAGCGTGGCTATTCAATATGCCCATAGACAAGATAGAGGTAGTTATACACCCACAATCTATAATTCACTCTATGGTACAGTTTTCAGACGGAAGCATAAAAGCGCAGCTCGGTTATCCCGATATGAGAGTTCCTATCCAGTATGCCCTATCCTATCCATACAGGATAAATCTGGATACCCCAAGACTCTCTTTTCCGGAAATAGAAAAACTTACATTCTTGGCTCCGGATTTAACCAAATACCCATGCCTTGCCATTGCCTACGAGGCTTTTAGAAAGGGAGGAAACATTCCTTGCGCAATGAATGCAGCCAACGAAGTTGCAGTGGCTGCATTTTTGAACTCCGAAATTAAGTTTGTTCATATTCCGCAAATCATAGAAAAAACAATTGAAAAGTGTAATTTTGTGGCCGCTCCTTCTGTTGAAGATATTTTTGCCACAGACAAACTTTCCAAGGCAGTAGCCAAAGAAATTGTTAGACAAATTGCATTAAACACCAACTATTAGAATCAGATTATGGCAATAATTATCAAGATAGTACAGGTTATACTGGCCCTCAGCCTGCTTGTGCTTGTGCACGAATTCGGACATTTCTTTTTTGCAAGACTATTCAAGATAAAAGTAGAAAAGTTCTACCTCTTCTTTGATGCCGGCTTTGCTCTATTTAAGTGGAAGCCTAAAAATTCAGATACTGAATACGGCATAGGCTGGCTACCATTGGGAGGATACTGCAAAATTGCGGGGATGATAGACGAATCTATGGACAAACAGCAGATGAAAGCCGAACCAAAACCTTGGGAATTCCGCTCTCACCCTGCCTGGCAGAGATTCTTTGTGCTGTTTGGAGGGGTATTCTTTAATGTGATACTGGCTATAATTATCTATTCCTGCATGATGGCCACTTGGGGAGAACAATACATTAAGAATGCCGATGTAACCACAGGTATTTCCACAAATAGTTTAGGTAGAGAGATAGGTTTCCGCAATGCAGACAAAATAGTTTCGTTCGATGGAAAACCTATAGAAAAATTCGATGAACTCAGAATACAGCTTATACAGGAACAAGCAAAAAGTGCTGTAGTAGAAAGGCAAGGTTCTACAGTAGATATTGAGATAAACCCTGTATATATGCCGGATATATTAGAAAGCGCAGACCTATTTGACTATGGAATCCCGTTTGTGGTGGCACAGGTACCCGATTCCTCCCTTAATTTTGCAGCAGGATTAAGGGCCGGAGATGAGATATATTCCATAACACTGCTCGCAGCAGACAGTACCGGAAAAGACAGCACGCTTGCTGTAGCCGGCAGAGGGCTGATGTTTTCTGAGGTAAGAGAATTTGTATCGCAACACCCTGGCAGAAGCGTAGTGGCAACCGTAAAAAGAGATTCAGACACCTCAAGCATACAACAAATACCACTTTTAATAAGCCCGGAGGGCTATCTGGGAGTTGTTATTGAAGGCGATTTATCTAAGTTTTACAACATTACATCGCACAAGTATTCCCTGTTTGAAGCCATACCGGCCGGAATAAAAAAAGCCGGAGAACAAATCAGCAACTACTGGAAACAGTTAAAACTTATATTCACCCCAAAGACAAAGGCCTACAAATCTGTAGGAAGTTTTATAGCCATTGGGCAAATATTCCCCGATGTTTGGAACTGGAGAGCATTCTGGAGCATTACCGCCTTCTTGTCTATAATGCTTGCAGTACTAAACATTCTGCCTATTCCTGCATTAGACGGAGGGCACATCTTGTTTACTTTATATGAAATAGTTACAGGCAGAAAGCCAAACGAAAAATTTCTTATCGCAGCACAAACTGTAGGAATGATTCTGCTAATAGCCCTTATGATTTTAGCCTTTGGAAACGATATCTTCCGCTTGCTGAAATAAAAGAGCTTTCCTCATCCTCTCCTTCATTTTGATATTTTATTGATGATTATAATAAGGTAAAATTCCGCCTTTATGGTAATTTTGTACACAACACAAATTACTGTTGAATTATGCGTAAATATTTATTTCTTTTGGCCAGCCTGATTCCTATGCTATTCGGATGTAAGGCTGATGACAGAACCTCCTATCTGAAAACCGTTACCGGCAAAGCCGGAGAAATTATTGTGGTTTTAGACAAAGCCAACTGGGATGGAGAAGTAGGAACCGCCCTCAGAGATGTATTGGCCAAAGATTATCCAATGCTACCTCAGCGCGAACCTTCTTTTACGCTCATAAATATTACTAAAAATGCCTTCTCAGATTTATTCAAGGCGCATCGCAATATCGTTTTCTTTAACATAGCAGAGGATGTTGCCCAGCCGGGAGTATTTGTAAAAAGAAATATATGGGCCCAGCCGCAAATAATACTCAACATAGAAGCTATCTCGTCTGAACAGGCAGCCGGACTCATAAAGGAGAATGCAGATATTATCTTTAACGCCATAGATCAGATAGAAAAAGACCGTATAGCCAACAGTTCCAAAAAGTATGAAGAAAAATCTATTCGCAGCGTGGTTTCAGAGAGATTTGGAGGTTCTCCTTACTTTCCAAAGGGTTACTCCATAAAAAAAGTTACAGAAAATTTCTTTTGGGCCTCTCACGAAACCACCACAACTAACCTGAGCATACTCATATACACAATACCTCACAACGGAGACTCTTTCCCTACAAAAGAGCAAATTATAGAGGCACAAGATAAAGTTTTAAAAGACAATGTACCCGGAATGTTCCCAAATAGCTATATGATTATTGTAAACACAGAAACCGAAGCCCCTATTATGACCTCATATAAGTACAAAAACAAAAGTTTTGTAGAAATAAGAGGGCTTTGGGAGGTTGCTAACGATTATATGGGAGGACCTTTTGTAGAGCATGTTATGTACCACAAAGATCCGGGAAAACTAATTATAATTCAAGGATTTGTATATGCTCCAAAACATAAAAAGCGTAATTTTATCCGCCAGGTAGAATCAATTGTTTATTCTTTTGATTGGGAAGAAAATTTTCAGAATAAATAATTTTTTATATATTTGCGCCCCGATTGGTCGGTTCGTCTAACGGTTAGGACACAAGATTTTCATTCTTG
>DFIA01000098.1 GCA_002372015.1 Bacteroidales bacterium UBA3709
GACAACAGGGGCAGTACCCATAGCGGATGTCCAAGTAAAACCATCCGGGTAAATCAACAGACCTGATATCGTACCCGTGGTGCCACCCACGTTAAGAGTAACCCTCGAATAACGGGCATTAGAGGTGCCACCAACAGTAGCACCACTTTCTCTTGTGACAAGAAGATAAGCCCACTCGTACCGTGTCAGGGTGCGGTAGATGTTTTTAACGTAAGGTGTGGATGAGGTGCTGTTAGGGTAAATATTAAGATGCTCACCCCAATCTTCAAAGGTAGTAGTGGTCGAAGTGGAATATGCATTGGTAACCGGTATGCCGAAGGCGTAAGGAACGGTAACATCACCGCTTTCAGGATGCATAAATAGATCAACAGTTTTACCTGCATCTGCACTGTAAGCATCGCCATCTGCTCTGCTTGGATACTGATACTGCCTGTCGGCAAACTGCCAGCGGGCCCCTTCGGCTGAATTGTCATGGCCTTCCGCTATCACTGCCTGAAGATTGCCCGAAGAAAACTTTACCTTCTTGCCGTCCGCAGATACGGTAAATGTCCGCTCTGTAAATGTAGAAGGGACTACAATCCACGTACTCATATTGGTAATGGTAAGCTTCTTGCCTGCAGGAAGATCTATCCAGCCAGCCGCATCCTTGAGCTTGATCTTCTTGGTCTCCGTCTTTGCAATTCCACCCTTGGTTACTTCCAATGTAAGAGTAAGCTCAAGCTGGGTGATATCAGTGACGGGCAGCATAAGGAACGTGAAGCTGACAGGCTTAGCACCGGTGGCACCAGCCTCTTCCAAAACAGGAGAATCATCAGTTGTACCATCCGATTTCTTGAATCCCATCGTTATGCTGTTGCCGTATGTAAAACCACTACCTCCTATGGCTAGCATATTTTCAACACCAACCAGAAGTTGAATACTGGAGTTAACACCCTCCTTCTTAGTAGTTAGCGTTGGATTACCACTCAGAGAAGCAGCGTCAGAAGCACCACTGCCACCGGTAAGAACAGCACTCTTGAGTTTAACAGTAGCCCCTGAAAGAGATGAAGGCTTTACAAGCTTTACCTCAACGCTGCTAAAATTAGGATGGAAGCGAAGCACGGGACGAAAGCCTGTACTAACATTGGCACTGGCTACCATATAGGCATAACGCATATTAGGAGCATACCAGGTCTCTGTCTTAGTGCTTCCTGTTTTGTCTTGATAGTTGCGGCTCCCGACAAGAGTGCAGTACTGATCAGATGGCATATAATCAAAATCGGGACCTCCCTCGAAGTAGGCATAATAAGGACCAGAAGCCATATTAGTTGGTTTTATGGTAAGGCCAAGCTCTGTGGCAGAAGGATAAAGGGCAGCAAAATAGTTCTCGCCTTCCCGCCACTGAAGACCATTGCCCGCTACAGGAGTTAGCGTGGCGGTGCTTTGATACCTGTTAGATTCAGGATTTTCAACTTTGTAATCTGAGTATAGATTATCATAAGTATTTGAACTTAAAGCATCGCCCTTCTGAGCTATGGTAATTTTGTCGCCTGCTACCCAGTCTAAACGCTCGGCATAGACGCCGCTAATGGCTGACTCAAAAACCTCGCCGCTGAACTTGGTGTCGGAACTCTGGGTAAGGTTGCCGGCAGAGCCGTGAGACACGCCACCTTGAGGGGCAGCCACATTCTCACCCTTCTCAAAGTCGTAGTAAATAGTGTAGGTCTGCTCTACTTCGTTTTCAGAAGAAGAACCTGCGGAAGACTTGGTTATTGCAGAAGGAGTGCCGCCGGTGGCAGTAAACTGCACGGCACCGCCTTTCCCAATCTTTTTGCCGGAAACTTCGTCATCACGGCTGCAGCCCGCAGATAAAAGTATAAGCAGGGCTAATGATAAAAGAAAAACTGCCGGAGAAATCGCAGCTGAACAAAAATCTCTGAAAAATTGTCTGAATACAATGTGTTTCATATCGATAACTGTTTTATGATAATATATTGTTTGTTATTATTTATTATTTGTCTGAGTTATTTGCTTTGGTTATTTGTCTGAGTTATTTGTCTGGGTTATTGATGTATTTAAATGTGTTTATTTATTCATGCGGCTGTCGCACATATTCGCAGATATGTTCGCTGATCTGTGCTGTGGTTGTGCAGAGTTTGCATACAATGCATCTGCTTGCCTGTTGTAGCAAGCACGATGCTCCTGCCCCAACGCAACTGTGCCAAAGGGCACAAGAGCGAAAGAGGCAGGAAACAACGCACCGCCCGAAGACCTATGAAAGGCCTACGGAATACAACATGAAACACCCGGAATATGCTAATGCAAAGAGCAAAACCGGTATATCTAAAAGCGAAAAAAAGATTACGGAAAACAGAAAGACACAAAGCCCTGAGCAATGAAGTCTTTTTAAATATATAGAAGCATCGAAAACTACCGAAAAGTTTTCCCAAAAAAGCAAAAATAAGAGCAGAGAAGCTGCAAAGACGCCTGAATAAATCTGCAGAAATAGAAGAGAAAATTCTGCAAAGGAACTTGAGTAAATCTACAGAAAAACAATGGAAAATTCTGCAAAGAAAACCCGAAAACGCAAGGAAACAACTTTGTAAATTGCTGGTTTTTAGATGGTTACATACCACCACCCCATAGCGTATTTCCTCAACGCCAAAGCATTGAGAGAATTGCACAGGCAAACGGTTATGTTTTCAAGTCTTTCCATTGGTTTTCTTTGGGTTGCACAGAGGCTAAAAAATTAAAGGCCGCTGAAATCCACGCTGCAAAGATAAAAACTTT
>DFIA01000066.1 GCA_002372015.1 Bacteroidales bacterium UBA3709
AGGCAAAACCACCCATAACAAGGTGATTAACTGCAGGATATGCAGCAAATGTATCTGGTGCAGCCAAACTGTTAGCCAATAGACCAACAGCCAAGGCTCCGGCCACGCAAGAAACCATAATCTTCCAGCTTGCCACACCGGTCCAAACCAAAACAATGGCACCCAGAATAATGGCTATGGTAGAAGTTTCGCCAACAGACCCCGGTATATTACCTATGAACATCTGCATAAAATCTGGTGCACCAGGCAGTTTGTCTGCAACTTGTGCAAGAGGCGTAGCTCCGGAAAAAGCATCCAATTTAGAAGCGCCTCCAACCCAAACAGCATCGCCGGTAATGGTAGAAGGATAGGCAAAGAACACAAAGGCTCTTGCAAGGAGCGCCGGATTCCAGATGTTCATACCGGTTCCTCCAAAAATCTCTTTTCCAAAGATTACTGCAAAGGCAACCGCAAGAGCCAAAACCCAGAGCGGTATGTCTATAGGCATAATGAGAGGAATCAGAAAGCCGGTTACAAGGTATCCCTCATTAACCTCGTGCCCCCGTATTTGAGCAACGGCAAACTCTATACCCAAACCAACTATATATGAAACTATTATGAGAGGTAGTATGCGGTAGAATCCGTACCAAACCTTCATCCAAAATCCCCACTGCAGCCCGAATGCTAATGAGTGTTGGTCGCCCGTATTCCACATGCCAAAGCAGAATGCAGGCATGAGCGCCATAACCACAACAATCATAACTCTCTTTATATCAACAGCATCCTTTATATGTACACGCCCCGATGTGGTGGTGGCAGGAACTGCGGCAAAACTCTCAAAAGCATCAAAGGTAGAGTGGAGCCAACCGAGTTTTCCTCCCTTTGAAAAAGTCGGCTTCATCTTGTCTATTGTCTTTAATATCCAATTCATAACCTTATGCCATTTCTTTGAGCATTAGATCTATGCCCTGTTCAACAATCTTCTGTATTTCAATTTTTGAAGGATCTACATATTCGCATAGAGCAAGATCTTCTCCTATAACCTCATAGATACCAAACTGTTCCATCTTCTCTATGTCTGCGGCCAGAATAGCCTTTAGAAGAAATACAGGATATATATCCATTGGCAGAACCTTTTCATATACTCCAGATACGATAAAGGCTCTTTCTCCTCCATTTATATTAGTGTCTGCCTTATACTTCTTTTTAGGACACAACCATGAAAAATAGGTTGCAGAAGAACTGAATTTCTTTGGCCTGAATATTTTAGCCCAGCCAAAAAGCTCTCTATAGTTTCCTTCCGAGAGCAGGGTAAGTTGGTCGTCGTAGAAACCAAGACTTCCGTTCTCTCCAACATTTTCTCCATTAAGTGGGTTGCCGCTGATGTATCTTATACCACACTCTTGGCCATATAATTTTTCTATGTCGCTTGCTCCCACAATCTCTTTGAAAGCCTGTATAGAAGAGCCCGGTACGCATTTTACATAACCTGTGTTCTTGGCTCTGTGGCCTGTTACAGCCACTAATCTTGTAACATCGTATATGCCCTTAGAGAGTAGCCTGCCTATAGCGGCAAGAAATTGAGGCTGAATAGTCCATACAATTTCTCCCTTACCTATAGGACAAACATGAGAAATCTGTACTCCCACATTGCCGGCTGGATGCGGCCCTCTGAACAAGTTTTTCTCTACATTGTTCAGCATATTCAGTGGTGAGGCCGTATAATTTTCGGCATTAAGATTTACATAGACTTTACCGCTGGTAAATTTTGCTAAGGCATCTACCGCAATCTGCATGGCATCTACATCGTTCTTTAATGTAAAATTGATGTCTGCAGCCAAAGGTCCGGAGTTGAATGCAGAAATTACAATAGCCTTAGGCGTGTCTTCCGGATTTGCAATAATACCATACGGCCGCTGTATAATACAAGCCCATAGTCCACTTTCCAATAGAATTTTCTGTATATCCAAGCGACTTGCCTTGGATACGCTTAGAGATTGGAATTGCAGGTACTGTGTGTCTGTGTCGGCAGCTATTTCCACGGCCAAAAGCTTTCTTTTTTCGCCTCTAACAATGGCTTTAACCTTTCCGCTTACAGGAGAAGAGAAGCCTATCTGTGGTCTTTTCTTGTCGAGAAACAAGAATTGGCCTGCCTTTATAGTTTCTCCTTCTGTTACAAGAAGTTTTGGAATAACATTCTTATAATCAGATGGCCTTACAGATACAACTTCCGGCACCAGAGCTTGCAAGACTTTTTTTTGAGCCTCGCCTTTAAGGCGGAGGTTCAATCCTTTACGAAGTCTTATAGTCTCCATATCTGTTAGTTGATAATAATTATTTATACATAATAAACAAAGGTCTGCTGCGTAAAAGCTCTGTCTGTTGGAGCTACATTTCCGTAGCAGAAACTTAGTGGGCAAATATAATGAAAATCCTGTTTATTTGCTTTATATTTACACCCGTTATGGAAAACGAAGGGAACTATATTTTAGAAGAATTGAATCAGGCGCAAAAAGACGCTGTTGTATGCCTTACAGGCCCATCTTTAATTATAGCAGGGGCAGGGAGCGGCAAAACAAAGGTACTTACTTGCAAGTTGGCCAATATACTTTCGCACGGTTATAAGCCTTACAGTGTACTGGCTCTAACATTCACTAATAAGGCTGCAAGAGAAATGAAAGAGAGGGTTGGAAAGATGGTAGGGGAGAAAGCTGCCAGAATGATTTACATGGGTACTTTCCATTCCATATTTCTGAGATTTCTCAGGCAATATGTCTCATTGTTAGATTTTTCTCCCACTTTTACCATTTACGATAAAGACGATAGCAAGAGTCTGATAAAACGATGTATCAAAGATTTACAGTTAGACGATAAGACTTATAAGCTTAACGAGGTATCGAACCGTATATCTGAGTGCAAAAACAATCTGATTACTCCACAGGAGTATATGAGCAGGCCAGATCTGATGGAATCGGACAGACGCACTCATAGGCCTCAGATATTTCAGATATACAATACATACCAAAAACGCTGTAAGGAATTAGGTGTAATGGATTTTGACGATATTCTTTTGAATACATATCGTTTGTTGGCACATTTTCCAGAAGCTTTTGCTGCAATAAAGGCAAGATTTCAGTTTATATTGGTAGATGAGTATCAAGATACAAACCAGCTGCAATATGTAATTTTACGGGCCTTGGCGCAAGATCACCAGAATATTACTGTAGTAGGGGATGATGCGCAGAGCATATATGCCTTTAGAGGAGCAAGGATAGAGAACATACTTAATTTTCAGAAAGATTATCCAACGGCCAAGATATTCCGTCTGGAGCGCAACTACCGTTCCACCCAAACTATTGTAAAGGCCGCCAATTCTGTAATAAATAAGAACAAGGGCAGAATTGCCAAAGAGTGTTATTCCGAACGAGATGTAGGACAAAAGATAGAACTGCTTTCTGCTTATACAGAGCAGGAAGAGGCTTTAATGGTTGCCTCTTCTATCATTGGCCAAATACATCAGACCAGTGCCAGATATAAGGATTTTGCAGTGCTGTATAGGACTAACAATCAGAGCCGTATTGTGGAGGAGGCCTTGCGTAAAAAGAACATACCATATAAAATCTATCAGGGCCATTCTTTCTATAATAGGAAAGAGATTAAGCTTATGATTGCATATCTGCGGCTTATTGTAAATCCTCAAGATGATGAGGCCTTTAAGCGTACGGTAAATTTTCCGGCAAGGGGTATAGGTGCCACTTCTATGGAGAGAGTAATAGCCTTGGCGGCAGAGAAACAACTTCCTTTAAGTTATGCAGTTATGGAACTTTCTGCCGAGCAGTTTCAGATTCGTCAGGCAACTCTCGATAAAATCAGAGATTTTGCATCAAAGATGGCAGAGTTGCGGTCTAAGGTTCAAACAGAAGATGCCTATGCTATTGCAGTAGAGATGGATAGGCTGTTCGGTATAACCGAGAGCCTAAGGGCTGATACTTCCTTAGACGGGCAGAGTGTACTCGAAAATGTTCAAGAGTTTATAGATAGTATCAAAGAGTTTGTAGATGAGGGAGTAGAAGAATTTAAACAGTATGCAGACGAGGGCGAGTTCGGCCCAGAAATAGTTACTATAGATCTGTACTTGCAGAATATAGCACTTGTGTCGGATGCAGATTCGGCGCAGGAAAATTCAGAAGCAACCCACCCTCTGAATGCAGATGTAGAAAAAGAAGATAACAGAGTGTCGCTAATGACTGTCCATTCTTCAAAAGGCCTTGAGTTTCCTTATGTTTACATTGTAGGTTTAGAAGAAAATCTCTTCCCCGGAGGCGGTCATTCGGGAGCGGCAGAAAAAGAATTAGAAGAGGAACGCAGGCTTTTCTATGTGGCGGTAACTCGGGCTCAAAATGCTGTAAAATTGTCGTTTTCACGCTCAAGATTTAGGAATGGTACGTATGAAAATAATCTGCCCAGCCGCTTTATCAGAGAAATAGACCGTGCTTATATACAGAATCCGTTGGAAGAAGAACAACCTATACATACCATAGCCAGCTTTGGAACTTCGTGGGGGCGATTGCGGGGAGGTATGTATAATAGTGGAGGTATGTATAATGGTGGCGGTGTGTATGGTAAAAAGCCTTTTGGCCAAAGAGCTGCGGGTTTGCAATCATCGGCTTCTGTGCCTACTACATCGCGCCCTAATTTTACGCCAGAATCGCAATTACGGCCTAAAAATGAAAATTTTGTACCAGATTCTCCGGTGTTGATGAAAGAAGGAATGAAGGTAGAACACGAGCGCTTTGGTTTTGGTCAAATAGTATCAATGAGCGGCAGTGCAGGAGATTTGAAAGCTATAGTTGATTTCAACGATTTTGGCAGGAAAACTCTTCTTTTGAAGTTTGCAAAAATGCGAATAGTGAAATAAAAATAGTTTTCAAAAATTTGGATTTTATGAAGAATTTCTTATAATTGCAGTGTTTTTCATAGTTTAAGTTTAGGTT
>DFIA01000068.1 GCA_002372015.1 Bacteroidales bacterium UBA3709
AAGACGAGGATGATGAAGAAGATGATGATGAGAATGCTGCAGAAAAAGAAAAAGTTCCTGCCACCTGGGATTGTCCTAATCCAGATTGCGGCCAAACTAAAAACTCCGGCAAATTCTGCGATGAGTGCGGAACAAAGAGGCCTGGCAACAAACTTTCTGTTCTCTCCGATGTAAACGGCAAATATGCAACCAAAAACATTTGCTTTGCTGCCGGCACCACCGAAATAGGTCTCGAGAGCTTAGCCGAACTGCAAAAGATTGCCAAGTTTATGCAAAGCAACCCAAAAGCCAGACTAATTATACAAGTATTGTATCTTGGTTCTAAGCCTAATAAGCTGGAAGATGCACTCTGCGAAGACCGCGCAGAAAAGATTATAAAAGCCTTGGTAGATATCGGATGCGATGAATTTTGCCTCAAGGCAGAAGACAGCGATTACGACATGGACAAAGAGCGCCCGAAAGTTTCCGAAGACGGGCTATACACCATTTTTACTAGAAAATAAACGTAACACATTGTCTGCCGAAGCCGCCACAGCATCGTGATGAGATATGAAAACAATTGTTTTTTCTCCGCGATAGTTGTTGCATAGGGCTTGTAGCAGGTTATGTTCTGTATGAGAATCGAGGGCAGATGTTGCTTCATCGAGCAATAGTACGCCGCCTTTCTTTAGTAACGCACGGGCTATGGCAAGTCTCTGACACTGCCCTTCGGACAAACCGCTCCCATCTTCTCCGCACATTGTATCTAAACCCTTAGGAAGATGATATACAAAGTCTGCCTGAGATACTTTCAAAACTTTCTCTATTTCTGCCTCATCTGCATGAGGATTAACAAGTAGCAGATTTTCTCTTATAGTTCCTGAAAGTAAAGTATTGCCTTGCGGTACATAAGTAAAGTTCTCTCTTGTAGAGGCCGAAATTGGTACAGTTCTATGCCTACCATCAACTATGCCGCTTATTTGTGCGCTACCCTCGTTAGGGCGTAGCAAACCCATTATTATTCTAAGCAGAGTACTCTTGCCCGCACCTGTAAGGCCCATTACTGCTGTCATGCTACCCGGTGCAAAGGTGAAAGAAAAATTATTGAGTATTAGCTCTTTGGTCTCGGGATAAGAGAAACTGACATGTGAAATATCTATCTGAGGCGCTCCTTCAAATAAGATACCATCCCCTACTTCTTCTCTCTGTAAATCTGTAAGTTCCGATAATCGCTCTATGGAAGTAACTGCATGAATAAATGCCGGTATAGCGTGCCCTACTTCTGAAATCGGACGCTGAACCTGCCCTACTAATTGCAGCATAGCAGTCATCATACCATAAGTTACGCTGCCGGAATATATACCAAACACTCCCCAAAAGAAGGTTGCCGCATAGCCTCCCATAAATCCGAACGCCATAAATCCTCTGGATATTAGACTATATTTCAATCTCTTGCGTGTAAGGTCTTCTATATCATCCTGAATATAGTCGAGTCTGCCCATAACTTTAGATGGTCCAAAAAGCATAAGCACCAAGTCTCTCAAACGCAAATTATCCTGAAACACCTGCTGTACCTGACTATCTTTTTCTCTGATGGTTTTTGTAAGAGAACGCAATTTATTGAAAAACATTCTGGCACCGATAATTGCCACCATCATCATAATCATTACCATCCAAATAAGCCCCGGGGCAATAATAATAGCATATACCGCAGCCGCAACTAACTGACATACTGTTACAATAACACCAGGTACCCTAACACACAAAAGCTCAGTAACAAGCCTTATATCTTCTTCCAAACGGTTAACCATATCGGCGCTGTGAAAATCTTCCTTCCCTTTCCACAACGAATTAAGGATATGCTCAAAATGATAATGGCGCAAGGTATTCTGAGTTTTTAATACATTCATCTTCTCCCACCATGTAGCAAAAAGTCTCAGCAATATCTGAATCAGCATTATAACAAGCATCAGCCACACAAATGTCATTATAGGGGCCGTATTATTTTCGGTAGCTATATCTATAAGGGTTTTACTTGCCCACACAAAAGAAAGAGAGGCCACTATCTGAACCATGCCCACTAAAAAGCTCACGAGTATTCTCCACCTGGCTGAGCGGCTCAGTTTGATTGCAGACCTTATACAGAAACCTATACTCTTCATATTTTGTTTGTGTTAAATACCTAATCTGTATTTTATTTTGTAAAGTGCAAGCAAATAGCGCCTTACTGGCTTTAACATTCTCCATACCACAGCCTTGCCCGGAGTCTTACGCTTAGTACCATTGCGGATAATTGTTATTACAGTACCAAGAATATCTGCCTTTGTACACTTTTCTACAGCTTTCAAATTTCCATCGCCCATAAGCACTACAGTATTGTTGCTTGCTTCTATTACTCGGTGCACCACATATCTGTCTCCAACATTTGCAAACACAATATCTCCAGCAAAAACATCTTCTCTCTTTGCTAGTATAATGCTATCTTTTCCGGGGCGTATGAAAGGCAACATACTATTCCCTTTTGGGTTGAGGCGTACCTCTTTACCTTCTCCCAAGAATTTGCCTATATCCGCAAAAATCACTTCGTCTGGTATAACTGCCTTATCCATACACTGCTTCAAAACAAAGCTTCGCCGCCTCGCTATCAGGGAGACATTCAAGCGCAAAACAAGAGGTTGAATCAATAAGTTTTTCTAATGTCTTATGCACTCCATCTGCCATCTGCTTATCTCTGCGATATGCAGAAACTGCTGCATAAACACTCGTATAACTCTCTAATAATGAAAGCCTTCTAATCTTATTAAATGGAGCCTGATAAAGCCTTACAATGCCGGCAACTTTTGCTTTTGCTTGTTTATAACAATGGGTCTTTCCACTCCAAGGGCTGCCATAAACCCAAACAGAGCCGTCTTCCAAAACCCTTATAATCGGATTGTCGTCGTTGAGTAACTCTGTGTCTGGTATATTATTCATCCATAGCCTGCTATGCGTGCTTTTACCCGTGCCACTCTTGCCTAAGAAAACAACACCTCTGCCGGCTTTTACCACAACCGAAGCGTGAATTACCAGTGTATCCATTATCGTAGTTTTTAAGGCATACAGCAACATCATTACGTTGTTAATGGAAAATGGTTCGTATTTCTTGTTGAGTACAAGAAACTCTGCATTGGAAAAATCTCCATCAGATGTAGCTATGCAAGACACAGGCATATTTTTTAAAGGAGCAAATGTAAAATACCACTTACCGCCATGTGTTTTTCCTACAGTTACCATAGGAAGCCCCTCTTCTTCAGAAATTAACAAAGTAGTTTCTCCTTTCTCGGCAATGTGTTCTACTTGTCTGATATTACAAATAGCCTCTCCTTCCTGCACCTCAAAAGGGGCAAGATTTTTAAGCCCCTCTAAAGAAATGCCGTACTGCACTTCAAGACTCACCAAGTGCCCTGCTATATCGTAAAATTTCTTCACTCGAATAAATAAATTACCTCTTGGTTGCAAAGATACCATTATTTGAGTAACTTCGGGAGAAAATATTTTACGTTTAAGGCTTATACAAGCTATAAATAATAAAGATAGCTATAGCCTACAGAAAGTAGAATACATTTTACTTACGCTTATAACAACTATAAATAATGAAGATAGTTATAGCAGGAGCAGGAGAAGTAGGAAGCCATTTGGCAAAAATGCTCAGCAGAGATACCAATGATCTGACAATCATTGAAAACGATGAAGAAAAGTTAGACAAGTTATCGGAACTTGCAGATGTTGTTACAGTTCATGGCGACCCTACAGCCATTCCTGTGCTCAAACAGGCAGGAGTGGAAAAAGCAGACCTATTCATAGCCGTGGGGCCTGCCCAAACTCAAAACACCAACATTATATCTGCTCTTTTGGCTAAGAAGTTAGGAGCAAAAAAAGTTACAGCAAGAATAAACAACGATGAATATATGGAGCATGATAATAAGCTCATATTCACCGAACTGGGTTTAGACCTGCTCTTCTATCCAGAAAAAATGGCAGCCTATGAAATAATAGATTTGCTGAAGGAAACCGGCACTTCTGAGTTCATGGATTTTGCAAGAGGAAAGCTTCAGATGATGGTTTTCCGCTTAGACGATGGCGCACCGCTCATAAACAAAACCTTAAATATTCTAACAAACGGCAATACAGAAACAAAACCTTTTAAGCCGGTTGCCATAGCCAGAGGAAATACTACCATTATTCCAGATGCAGATACAAAATTCCTGCAAGGCGACCTCGTTTTTATGGTGTGTAAGAAAGAGGGTTTTGCCGAGCTTATGAGCTATTCCGGAAAGTATGAAATAGAGGTTAAAAGCCTCATGATTATAGGAGGAGGAAGAATAGCAGAAATGCTCGCCAGAAAAATGCAAGGCAAGATAGACCACATAAAAATTATAGAAAGCCGCAAAGAAAGATGCGAATATCTGGCAGAAGCCCTGCCCGATATTGTTGTAATTAACGGAGATGGAAGGAATACAGATCTTCTTGTAGAAGAAGATGCAGCTGGCTACGATGCCTTTGTGGCGGTTACCTCATCCAGCGAAACAAACATACTTTCCTGCGTGGCTGTAAAAAATATGGGCGTACCAAAGGTAATAGCAGAGGTAGAAAACATAGAATATATTAAGCTGGCAGAAGATATGGGGGTAGATGCCGTTATCAACAAAAAACTGGTAACAGCCGGGCGTATATTCAGATTTACCCTAAGCAACAAAGTACGCTCTATAAAATGCCTTAATGGCTCGGATGCAGAAGTTCTGGAGTTTATAGCTAATCCAGAAAGTGCTATCACCAAAGTTCCTCTCAAAGATCTCAGATTCCCAAGAGAAGCCATTGTCGGAG
>DFIA01000092.1 GCA_002372015.1 Bacteroidales bacterium UBA3709
GAATTACGCACGGCAGACATTGCATAAGACTCAAAAACAGAAGCATTTGCTATCTCCACTTTTTTAGAGAGCATTCTTTCAAATACAGATTGCACAATATCTTCGGCCTCTGCATAGGAAACGAAAAATCCCATGGCATAGAAACATAAAAAAGTCTTCCGGCTTTCATATAGTCTAACTATAGCCTCACGATTGCTCATGGAAATCCCGCATTTTACAAATATTGTATTTTCTACATTGCCGATATTGTGGCTTGTAAATCTATACAGCCCATATCTGCTTTTATGCGTCTTTTGCTTCGCGACACACTATCTTTGTCTATTCCTAAAAGCTTCCCTATTTGGGCATTATCCATCCCAAGATATATAAGCGTTGCCACTTTTTCGTATGCCGGTGTGGCCTTTTTACCAAGGGCTTTATCGAGATTTTGGAAAAAATTCGGATAAGCTCGTGAAAAATGGGAACGAAAAACAAGCCATTCTTCCTCTGTTGCAATGCCGGTTTCTTTTACCTGCAAAAGCATGGTATCCAACTCTGTAGCTGCCATCTTCCTCTGCTGCTGTTCATGCTGGCGAATAATCCTTCTGTGAATCCTCGCCTTAAAACGCTTTCTTCCTCTTATCAGCAGGATAATGATACCTACAAGAATTACTATTATAAGTATAGTCCATATCCAATATAATCTTGCCTTTTTATCTTTTTGTACGGTATCTATAGATGCTTGTATCTGGTGCAATTCGAGTTCGGTTTTAGCCTGCAGATGCTCTATGCTTTGGCGGTTTTTCTGCAAATATTCTTCTAATTGTCGGCTCCTTTTTATAACGACAGAGGCGCTATCTTCCTGATTTTGAAGCTCAAAAGCTCTTGCTATTTCGTCGTACACCTTCTTTTGAAGACTTCCAAAATGTTTAGTCTTTGAATATCTTCTGGCTTGTTTTAATTCTGTTAAGGCTTTTTTAGCGTCTTTTTGCCCAAGGTGCGCCTGAGCCAATCCTAAATAAGAGTATATAATATTTGCGGTATCTTTGTCTCTAAGCGAAATCTCCATCAATTTATCTAAGGCTTCTTTGGCCTTTGAGTATTGCTGCCACTTAACAAATACAAGCCCCAATTTACCTGCTGCAACTTGTTTATATTTTTGCAGTTCTTCATTCTCCGCATCTACTTCATTCAATGGATAATCGGCCAAGGCTTCAAAAACAACAGAACAACTGTCCCATTTATTGATTTCCATATAAGAGGTGCCAAGAATATTCATAATCCTCATTACCTTTGCCACAGATACGGTATCCTTCCTTTTTTCATAAAACAAGGTTCCGTATTTTATTGCATCGCTATAAGCCTCTGCTTCAAAAAAAACTTCTGCCATTTCAGCAAATCGTTCCGCAGAATAGTACTCATCTTCTAACTTGTTCTTCTGTAAGATGCTTATAGATTTGCTTTCGTAAATAGCGGCCCTAAGCGGCTCTTCCTGCGCCAAAAGTGCCATAGTTCTATATAGTTCCGCTAAAAGATACTGATCGCCAAGCGAGGCTGCCTTTTGCAAAGCTACACTTCCCTCAGCCTCCAAATAATCAGTCTTATCAGATTTATACAATAACTTACCATATATTTCGTATATGGTGTTACGTATCTCTACTCTTGGAGATGGATTTTTTTTAGCATAATCTCTCAAACTATTCAGAGTTCCCAAAAAGTCCATATAAGAAGCCTGATAGTCTTTAGAAGTATCTGCCTGTTTTCTTATATATAACGAATCTCTATATATTTTTGAACAAGCGGCTGTTTGGGTAATATCTGTTATTTTCCACGCTTCTATTATTGCGGATATGTCTTTGTTGGTTTCATTCCTTTCGCACGCAAAGGGAATAATAAACATCAAAAGCAATATGGAATAGTATGCAACCCTGAATGTCTTGTGCATTGTCTTTGTCTTTTTAAAAAGGTGCTATCACAAAACGAATATATAAAAAAAAGACCAATTACAGAATCTTGCAATTGGTCAAAAAAACATAGTATGAAAACGATCTTGGTCGGGGTACTCCGACTCGAACGGAGGACCCCCTGCTCCCAAAGCAGGTGCGCTAGCCAACTGCGCCACACCCCGTTATTCAGCTACGCATCTTCCCAGTCAGTGTTGTAACCGCTATCACCCCAATTGTGCTCGGTTACTTCTTGCCCAACACTCTCAATTTCGCTACTTGGTTGAATAACACTACCTTGAAGCAAGCTGCTTTCCAATTCTATATCAATGCGGCTGTAAATTGCAGGGCTTTCAAATCCCGTGTTGTTAACTTGTATTTTCATCTTTTTTTGTTTTTGTTCACGTGAAAAATCGTGCAAATTTAGTCAAATTTTTCTTTCCTGCAAATTATTTTACAAAAAACTTATGCAAAAAAGACACATTATTCCATGTACTCATATTTTTTCCAAAAGTCTTTTCATAGATACTTTTGCTTCTACAATAGCGTGCAATTCCGCTATAGATACCCTCTCCTGCTCCATTGTATCTCTATGCCTGAGGGTTACTTTATTGTCTGAAATTGTTTCAAAATCTACCGTAACACAATATGGGGTTCCTATTGCATCCTGACGGCGGTATCTCTTTCCTATAGTATCTTTTTCTTCGTACTGGCAATTGAAGTCTAACTTTAGTTCGTCCAGTATTTTCTGTGCTGAAGAAATAAGTTCTTCCTTTTTAACAAGCGGAAGAACCGCTATTTTAACCGGAGCCAATGCTGGATGGAATTTCATAACAGCCCTTTCTTCTCCGTTTTCGAGCTTCTCCAAACAATAAGCGGAAGATAAAACAGCCAAAACAGTTCTATCTACACCTATAGAGGTTTCTACTACATAAGGAACATAACTAATATTTTGCTCCGGATCAAAGTATTGTATCTTTCTGCCGCTAAATTCCTGATGCCTGCTAAGATCAAAGTCTGTTCTGGAATGGATACCCTCAAGCTCTTTGAAACCGAAAGGAAAATTATACTCTATATCTGTTGCAGCATTTGCATAGTGGGCCAGTTTTTCGTGGTCGTGATAACGATACCTACCCTCTCCTAACCCCATTGCCAAGTGCCATGCAAGTCTTTTCTGCTTCCAATGACTGAACCATTCCAACTCTTCTCCCGGCCTTACAAAAAACTGCATTTCCATCTGCTCAAATTCTCTCATTCTAAAGATGAACTGCCTTGCAACAATTTCGTTTCTGAAGGCTTTCCCTATTTGGGCTATCCCAAACGGAATCTTCATTCTTCCGCTTTTTTGAACATTCAGAAAGTTTACAAATATACCCTGAGCTGTTTCTGGACGAAGATACAAGGTTCCTGTTTCGTCTGAAATATTGCCCAATTGAGTGGAAAACATAAGGTTGAATTGTCTTACATCTGTCCAGTTTCTTGTTCCTGATATAGGATCTACTATCTCGCAATCTACTATAAGCTGTTTGAGTGCTGCCAGATCGTTGTCATTAAGAGCTTTTGCCATTTTTTCCCTAACCTCATCTACCTTCTTCTGCTCCCGTAGCACATTTGGATTGGTTGCACGAAATTGTGCCTCGTCAAAGTTATCGGCAAATTTTTTTCTGCCTTTTGCCACTTCTTTGTCTATTTTAGCCTCTATCTTAGCTATATAATCTTCGAGCAAAACATCTGCACGATACCTCTTCTTAGAATCCTTATTATCTATTAGGGGGTCGTTAAAAGCATCTACATGGCCGGAAGCTTTCCAAATTTTAGGGTGCATGAATATACACGAATCTATTCCCACAATATTCTGGTTGAGTTTTACCATGGAATCCCACCAGTAACGCTTTATATTGTTTTTGAGTTCGCTTCCCATCTGTCCATAATCATACACGGCACTAAGCCCATCATATATTTCGCTGGAAGGAAAAATAAAACCATACTCCTTGGTATGCGATATCAGATTCTTGAAAAGTTCTTCTTGTGTCATATCTGTTTTTATTATCTTTTTTGCTTCTCTTTTAGCTTATCGCTCTTCTGTTTGCTATGGCAAACCTAACATATTTTGGGCAACATAGCCAATAATTCCTTTACAAAAGGCCTTGTTTCTTTTTGAGGATGTGGAAGTACAAGCCTTTTGCTATACTCCTTTACTTCAACCCATTGAGTATTTTTGTCCGCCCCGTTGTCCGCTCTGCCGTCCGCCCTATAAGCCTCAATTATATCTATATCTAAGGTGCGGCTCTGATACGCTTTTCCTTTCTCTTTATATGTACGCTTGCGCCCAAAAAGATTCTCTATTTTGAGCATTTCTTCCAATGCGGCAAGAGGAGTTTTGTCTGTTATGCAACAAAGAATCTGATTTGAAAAAACCGGAGTCAGACCGGATTCGTTGCCAACAAAATCTGCATCTTCATTAAAAGTCCCACACGGTTCTGTCTGTATAATGTCGGTAGCAAAGGCTACTTGCTCCAGACTGTCTATCTCTATATAGTCGGGCAGAAGGGTTGCTATTATTTCCTTATCGGCTTCTTCTATGATTTGTTTAGGAGATAACTCTCCATAAGGAAGATTACTGCCCAATAAAAGTATCAGTTTATATAAAACTCTCTCTTGCATTTCTGTCGCCATTAGTTTACATCAACCCTAATTCCAACCTCGCCTCCTCGCTCATCCGGCTTTCGTCCCACTCCGGCTCAAACGTAAGCTCTATCTGAACCCCCTTTACTCCCGGGGCATCAGCAACCGCATTATTTACGTCATTTACAACATCTTCTGCCATAGGGCAGGTAGGAGAAGTCATTGTCATCTTTATATAAACATTCCTGTTTTCCTGCACATTAACTTCATAAATAAGCCCTAAATCGTAAACATTTACCGGAATTTCCGGATCGAAAACCTGTTTTAGAGCTGTTATTACATTTTTCTGAATCTGCTCTATTGTATATTTTTCTTCCTCCATACTCTCTTTAGATTTCTCTGCTTCTATTTTTTCTTTATAGGCTACTGCATAGAGTTTTATCTGCTTTAGCATAGAAACCAGTCCGTTTGCCCGAGTTGGAGATAAATTAGAGCGTAATCCTATTGTATCTATGAATTCTATTTCGGATTCTATGATTTCTTCTGGGGTGTGCCCGTCATAAACTCTTATAAGCAAAGATATTATACCCTTTGTTATAATAGCATCGCTATCTGCCGAAAAATAAAGCCTTCCCTCTTCTTCTCTACAATCTAACCACACACGGCTCTGACATCCCTTAATAAGATTTTCTTCTGTTTTGGCGCTCTCTTGTATAACCGGCATAGATTTACCCAAATCTATAATATATTGGTATTTATCCATCCAGTTATCAAAAACCGAAAATTCTTCTATAATCTGTTGTTCTATTTCCTTTATTGTCATGGTAATATATGTTTCTTTCGGGTTAGGAAAGCATCTTTCTGGCCCTGTTAAGACAGCTCACAAAATATTCTGCTTCCTCCATAGTGTTGTATGGGGCAAAAGAAGCTCTTAATGCAGATGTTGCTCCAAAAGAATTCAGAAGCGGCTCTGCACACATCATCCCGGAGCGAACAGCTATCCCCATTTTATCGAGTAACTGAGCAATATCTCCCGCATTTATTCCTTTGATGTTGAATGTAAATATAGGACTCTTACCCATATTTTGCGTCTCCGGTGTGCCATATAACTCTACATCATTATCTCTCAATAGTATATCTAACATATACTGAGTTATTTTTTGTTCCTCCGCCTTTAAGGTCTCACCTACATCTCCCGAAAAAAGATATTCGGCAAACTCCAGTGCCGGAGTCAAGGAAGCTGCTCCAATGAAATTTGGAGTACCGGCTTCAAATTTCAGTGGCAAGGATGCGTATGTGGTTTTTTCATAAGAAACCGTTTCCACCATATCTCCACCTCCCATATAAGGAGGTAATTGCTCCAAAAGCTCTTTTTTCCCATACAGCACTCCTACTCCTGTAGCACCATATATCTTGTGGGCAGAAAAGGCATAAAAATCGCAATCCATAGCCTGCACATCTACCTTGGAATGCACTACACCCTGCGCTCCATCTACAAGAACGGGTATTTTTTTTGCGCGGGCTACGGATATGATTTCTTTCACAGGATTATGTAAGCCTGTTATATTGGATATATGAGTAAGTGCCAATATTTTAACCCTATCTGTCAGTAATTTTTCCACCTCTTCTACAACAAGCCTTCCGCTTTTACCTCTCCCGCAAAAGATATCCGTAGGTATGACCTTTATAATAGCTCCTACCCTCTGTGCGGCCAACTGCCAAGGCACTATATTGGAATGATGAGAATCGGCTTCTATAAGAATTACGTCTCCTATGCTGAGGCTCCTGCAAAATGTATCTGCAACAAGGTTTATAGAAGCTGTGGTTCCAGAGGTAAAAATTATGTTTTCTACAGAGGGCGCATTGATAAACTCACATACCTTTTTTCTTGCGGCCTCGTATGCTGTAGTGGCACGGTCTGATAATTCATACATAGAGCGATGCACGTTTGCATTATTCTCTGTTAACGCTTTTTGTATAAAATCCAGCACTTGCTTAGGTTTCTGGGTAGTGGCGGCGTTGTCTAAATAGACAAGTTTCTGCCCGTTCATGGTTAGCCCAAGCGCTGGAACCTTTTCTCTTGTTCTTGCTATTATGTCTTTTAAAGTGCCACTCATAGCCGTATCAGATATCAGCAAGCAAAAATACAATTATATTTTCTAAATTTGCTCAATATGAATAAGACTGTTTTGATTACCGGAGCAACCAGCGGTATCGGCAAGGCCTGCGCCGTTAGATTTGCACAAGGAGGATATGACATAATCCTCACCGGAAGAACTAAAGAAAAGGTTTCTGCTGCAGAAAGAGATATTCTCTCTATTTGTCCAAACATAGAAACATTCCCTTTGATATTTGATGTACGAGATAAAGAAGCTGCTCAAAAAGCAGTTCTCTCCCTCCCCGCAAAGTGGTCGGAAATAGACGTTTTGATAAACAATGCCGGTTTAGCGCTTGGATTAGATCCCGAATACGGCGGCGACATAGACGATTGGGAAACAATGATAGACACCAACATTAAAGGCTTACTCTACATGACACGATTAGTGGTTCCGGCAATGGTGGCACGAGGTAGGGGACATATCATTAACATTGGTTCTGTAGCAGGAGATGCGGCGTATGCTAATGGCAATGTTTACTGTGCAACCAAAGCTGCCGTAAAATCGCTTACAGATGGCCTTCGTATAGATTTGGCACATACTCCTTTACGTGTTACAAATCTAAAGCCGGGCCTCGTTGAAACCAATTTCAGCACAACTCGGTTCCACGGTGATAAGAACCGGGCAGAAAAAGTTTACAATGGAATTAAGCCTCTGTCTGGTGCAGATATCGCAGATGTTGCTTTTTATGCAGCCTCAGCTCCAGCGCATGTACAAATTGCAGAAGTTTTGATTCTTGCCACTCATCAGGCAAGCGGCAGTGTAATTTTCAGGGAGGAATAACCAAAGAATAATTCTAAATCTACATCACTCTATGTACGACTATATAAAAGGTCTGCTAATTGAAACTTCTCCCACGCAAGCTGTGGTGGAAACCGGCGGAATAGGCTATAAACTGGAAATTTCGCTACAAACCTTTACCGATATTCAAAATAAAAAAGATGTAAAGCTTTACATCTACTACCACGTAAAGGAAGATATTGCCATGTGGTACGGTTTTGCCGACAAAGAAGAGAGGGCCATGTTCTTGCTCCTTATAAATGTCAATGGCATAGGCCCTAACACAGCCAGAATGATTCTTTCTTCCCTTAGTACAGAGGAATTGAAAGGTGCTATAGCCTCTAACGATGTAAATAAGATCAAAGCCGTTAAAGGAATAGGTTTGAAAACAGCTCAAAGGCTCATTATAGACCTTAAAGACAAAATATTAAAAGGGGCAGATACTTCAACTTTGCAGCTCGGAGTTTCCACAAAAAGCCCAAGCGCAGAAGAGGCTCTTGGAGCTCTCGTTATGCTCGGCTTTAATAAGCAGTCTTCAGAAAAAGCTATTGCAGAGGTTCTTAGAGAAAAACCAGATTGCACAGTAGAGCAACTTATAAAACTTGCCTTAAAGCGGCTTTGAAAACAGTCGTAAAGCCTGTTCTATGAATATAACACCCAACTCTCTAAAAGCTTGGTTCTTAGCCGCTCGCCCAAAAACTCTGATGGGAGCAGTAGCCCCTGTTTTTGTTGGGGGAGCGTTAGGTTGGGCTACCATGAAAGGATTAACCCATGTTTCTTTCTGTTGGACGTGGGCTTTACCTATTCTGTTTTGTTTGCTCTTTGCTCTTGTTATGCAAATAGATGCAAATTTTATCAACGATTATTTCGACTTTAAAAAAGGGGCAGACTCTGCAGAAAGGCTCGGCCCCAAAAGGGCTTGCTCTCAAGGATGGATAACACCCAAAGCCATGAAAATAGGCATCTTCATTACTACCACAATAGGGGTTTTGTGTGGGCTTCCTCTTGTTTGGTGGGGTGGGTGGTGGATGGTTCTTATAGGTGGTATATGTGTCTTGGGTGCTTTTGTTTATACAACCAAGTTTTCCTATATCGGGCTCGGCGATATGCTGGTTATTTTGTATTTCGGCATTATTCCGGTATTTTTTACTTGGTTTGTATCAGCTAAACGTTTTTTTACCCTTGCACAGGAAAAGTCTTTTGTTTTTCTCTTGTTTGTAAGCCTTGTTGTAGTCTCTGGTTTCAGCGTTGGTTTTGTTGTAGATAATCTCTTGGTTATTAACAATTATCGCGATAGGGATTTAGATAAGAAAAACGGCAAAAATACATTGGTAGTAAGAATAGGGGCAAAGGCTGCGGAGTGGCTGTATTTGATAAATGGCTGCATGGCAGTAGCCGGAGCCTTAATTGCAGGAAAGTGGTTACAGCGTGCTCTTATTAATACCTTAGATACTTCTGTTAGTTTGGCCCACACAAAATTTCCCTTCTATTTGATAATTCCTTTGATATTTCTCTCTTTCCTTTTTTCTACTCATAGGAAAATGGTGAAAATCAAGTGCGGAAAACAATTAAATGCAATTCTCGGAGAAACTTCTGTAAATATTTTGATTTTTAGTGTTTTATTTCTGATTTCCATTATAGTAACAACGCTTGGAGTTTGCTATAATGGTTGATATTTTGTAGATTCGCCTCCTGCTATTAAATAAACAATTTTTCTAATATGAATATTCCTTCAAATCTCAAGTACTCTAATGACCACGAGTGGGTTAAAGTAGAGGGTAACATTGCAACTGTAGGTATTACAGATTTTGCACAGAGCGAGTTGGGAGACATTGTCTTCCTCGATATTAACTGCGAGGGTGAAACTCTTGCCGCAGGAGATCAATTCGGCAGTATAGAGGCTGTCAAGACCGTTGCAGACGCACTTATGCCAGTAAGTGGCAAGGTTGTAGAAATTAATCCCGATCTGGAAAGTGCTCCTGAAAACGTAAACAAAGATCCTTACGGAAGCGGCTGGCTCATCAAGGTTGAAATGACTAATCCTGATGAGATAAACAATCTCTTGGATGCTGCTGCTTACGAAGACATTTGTAAATAATATAGAACCATAATGAACAAATGTTCCTTTGGGAGTGATAATCACTCCGGTGTTCATCCACTCATTCTCAAGGCTATAGAACAAGTAAACGAAGGTTTCTGCTTTGGTTACGGAGAGGACGAATATACAGAAGGCGTTTTGAAACAAATAGAGGCTTTGCTCGGTGGCGACTGCAAAGCCCTTTTTGTTCTCAACGGAACCGGGGCAAATGTTATATCGCTGGTTTCTTTCTTAAAGCCGTTCAGCACCATACTTGCTCCTTCGTGTGCTCATATTCTGGAAGATGAGTGTGGGGCTGTAGAGCGTTTTTCTTCTTGCAGAATTACTCCGCTCCCCCAATCTTCGGGCAAGGTAACTCCGGAAACAGTTTCTGAATATCTGAAATTCGGCGACCAGCACAAAGTTCAACCTGCAATACTTTCCATATCTCAACCTACTGAATTTGAGACACTTTACAGCGCTCAAGAAATTAAAGACCTCGCTGCATTGATGCATTCAGTTGGAGGATATATTCATGTAGATGGTTCCAGAATAGCTAACGCCGCAGCAGGCTTAGGCTTATCTATTAAGCAAATAATTGCAGACAGCGGAGTAGATGTCCTCAGTTTTGGTGGCACAAAAAACGGACTCCTGATAGGGGAGGCTGTGGTTGTGTTCAACCTCCAAAAAAATCAGAAAATAGCAGACCAACTGGTATATATCAGAAAACAAGCCACCCAACTCTATTCTAAAAACCGCTTTATCGCTGCTCAGTTTGAGGCCTACATCAAAGACGATTTATACCTCAAAATGGCAGATCACGCCAATAAAATGGCTAAGTATTTAGAGCAAAAAATTAAAGAATCTTCCGTTTTAGACAAAGGAGTTTATTTTACCCAAAATGTAGAAACCAATGGGGTATATATTTCTCTTGCCCCTTTAAGCGATTTTCAGTTAGGTGCCCTGCAGAAAAAATATATTTTCTATGTATGGAATGAAAGAATTAAAGAGGTTAGGCTCATGTGCTCTTTCAAAACAACCAGAGAAGATATAGACGGTTTTGTAAAAGACCTGGAGCACAACCTTTCGTAATCTAAACGCCTTACCCGTAAACAAAAAAAAGAGGGCTGTAATGGTTAGAAAAGCGAGTGAAAAAGATTTTGAAAAGATAGGCGCCATTTGGCAAGAGTGTTTCTGCTTAAACAGCGCTTATCTTTCTCTTTTGAGCAAGCACATCTTTAACAGCAATAGGCAGAATACAGCTATTTATCTTTTAGAAAACAATACAGAAATTCTCTCTGTTTTAGCCTTACTACCAATAGAATTTCATAAAGAAAAAACCACACTTAGAGGAGCCGCCCTCAGTTTTGTAGCCACACCAAAAAAACATCGTGGTAATAAGTATTTCCACATTTTATTTAACCGCATCTTTTCAGATAAACACAGTTTAGATTTAGATTTTTTGCTTGTAAGGCCAGCCACAGAACAATTGTCGGCTCTGTACAAAAGAGAAGGATTTTCTATTCCTATCATGAATCCTATGGCAGATTCTTTTGACATTCCCATTCTTTCAGAAGTCTTGCCCCCGTTAGATGCCACCACCATACAGAAAGCTCAACAAGCCCTAAAACCTGCTTTTGTGTGGAATAAGCATATCTTGGAGTTTGCTCTCTGCGATGCCGCCGAAAATCCTAAAACCGCCTCCCAATTAAATTTTATTCTATCTTGCAGCAGGGAGGTTCTCAAAAGCTCTGTTCCTTTTGCTTTTGTAAAATCTCTCTCTTCAGCTATCTCAGTTGAATTTTTCAACAACGCATTCTTTCTAATTACTCTGGAATAACTCCTAAAAAGACCTATTTTTGCAAAAACAGCCCGTTTTGGGGGCGATTTTTGTTTTTAGCGAGTATTTCCTTGTCCACTAATCAGAACTCTCAAAAATAAGGCCCTTTTTCGAAGGCTCTTTTGTCGTGTTCCACGAGGAACAAAATACAATTATTTTACTAATTAATAGCCTTTTTTAACATTTTACTTAAAGTAATACTTTATATTAAGCGCTTTTTATAGATTTGTCAAAACAGCGTTTTTTATAAAGTAAACATATGCTTTAAGTAGTTGTTATTAACATCTTGTTTATTAATATATTATTTTTTGTCAATAAACACACAGCTTCAATAGAATTATCTACCAAAATAGACTAATAGTACAGAAATATCTGCAGGAGAAACCCCCGATATTCTGGAAGCCTGCGCTATAGTTTGAGGCCTATACTTTATTAACTTTAACCTGCTCTCCATAGAAAGTGATGTAACTTTCGTAAAATCAAAGTTTTGTGGGATTTTTAAATCTTCCAAACGGAGCATCTTTTCTACTGCAGCCTGCTCCCGCTGTATATATCCACGATATTTTACGGCTGTTTCTGTATTTTTCAGTAGTTCGTCTGAAATTATCGCTTCCGACTCTGAAAGAGAAAATATTTTAAAGCCGGAAGGGCGATATGGAAACTCTACCTCTCCTACAAAAGAAGACATCGGATGTTTTGTTGCATATTCAGAAACCAGTTTGCATATATATGTTCCACGAGGAACATTTGGCAAAATCTCGTTTAAGAACACTTCTGGCCTCATAAGATGTGCAGAAATTTTCTTTCCGGAACTTAGACTGTCTGTATCTAAAACATCTACAATTTTCTGCATTGTAGAATATTTGTCTTTCATTATATCCAGCCGTAATTTGGAAGCAAGCCCTAACTCATATCCTATTTGAGTTAATCTAAAGTCTGCGTTATCTTGCCGCAAAAGAATTCTGAACTCTGCCCTTGATGTAAACATTCTGTATGGTTCGTCCACTCCTTTTGTTACAAGATCGTCTATTAAAACTCCTATATAGGCTTGATTTCTGCCAAGCACAAAAGAAGGTTTTTTTTGAATGGACAAGGCCGCGTTTATTCCGGCCATCAAACCCTGGGCCGCAGCTTCTTCATATCCGGTAGTGCCATTAACCTGACCGGCAAAATACAACCCCGCAACAAACTTAGATTCTAATGTATGCCACAATTGTGTAGGAGGAAAGTAATCGTATTCCACTGCATAGGCTGGCCTGTATATTTCCACTGCCTCAAAACCCTCCATTTGTCTTAATGCCTGAACTTGTATTTCCGCCGGCAAAGAAGAAGAAAAGCCCTGCAAGTAATACTCGCTTGTGGTCCACCCTTCAGGCTCGAGAAAAAGAAGATGCTGCTGTTTATCTGCAAAAGTTCTAAGCTTGTCTTCTATGCTCGGGCAATAGCGCGGACCTATACCTGTTATTTTGCCGGAAAAAAGCGGCGAGTCTTTAAAACCTTTCTTTAATGTAGCATGAACCTTGGCGTTTGTATGAACCAAAAAACAATGCTTCTGCGGAATATTCGTTTGTACGGAAGATGGTACATTCAAGAACGAAAACTTTTGCGGGTGAATATCGCCTTCTTGAAGAATTAGCCTGTCTGTATCTATGGATTTAATGTCTATTCTTGGGGGCGTTCCTGTTTTCATTCTCCCAAACTGTATTCCAAAAGAAGCTAATTGTTCTGTCAGGCTCACAGACGATGGCTCGCCCATCCTACCTCCCTCTGCACTGTTTCTGCCTATGAAAAGCTTTCCGTTTAAAAAAGTTCCGGCAGTAAGTATTATTTTAGGAGCAAATAACTCTGCGCCCATTGATGTCTTAACGCCATTTATCCGGTGGCTATAGCCATTAATCTTACGCTTGTAGGAAGAAATAAGAAAATCGGTTACTGTATCTTGCCAGATATGTAGATTTGGAGTATGTTCAAGAATATATCTCCAATTTAGTATAAAGTATTGTCTGTCGCACTGTGCCCTCGGGCTCCACACAGCAGGGCCTTTGCTTGCATTCAGCATACGAAATTGAATGGTGGAAGCATCTGTTACAAGGCCCATTGCTCCTCCAAGAGCGTCTATTTCTCTAACTATCTGTCCTTTAGCCACTCCACCCACAGCAGGATTGCAGGACATCTGAGCTATCTTGTTCATATCCATTGTAATAAGTAGGGTATTACATCCCATCTTTGCTGTCGCAAACGCAGCCTCACAGCCAGCATGGCCCGCTCCTATTACAATTACATCGTATTTATTGGTAAAACTCATTTTCTATAAAAACATCGTATTTTTTCTGTCGGAGAGGTTGCTACAAGCCTTGCTAAAGCTTCATCTTCTGCTACCCTCATTTTCTTTTGCTTAGCTGGCGTTGTATCGTCTTCGCCGCATAAATGCAAAACCCCGTGAATAATAACCCTACAAAGTTCGCAAATGCTTGCAGGTACAAACATTTGCTCATATAAAGCGGAATTTGCATATACTGTATCCAAGCTGATAAATAAATCTCCGCTTATAATGTTGCCTGTATTGTAGTTAAACGTAATAATATCTGTATAATAATCATGGCCCAAAGACTCTTTGTTGAGGTTTAAAATATAACTGTCTGAACAAAAAATAACATTCAGCTCTCCCAACTTTAATCCTCTGTTTTTCAGCTCTTCTACTATCCATCTGCGAATTATGCGCTTGCCCCTAAAACCACTGGTTACTTCCTGATCTGTAAAATGTAACATTGATATTTTTTTGATGATGAATATTTGTCTGATTTCTATAATGTAATAACTTTGCTCATGCAAATTTAAAAAAAAGAATTATGGCTAAAGTATCTGTAATAGGCGCTGGAAATGTTGGCGCATCTTGCGTGGAGGCAATGCTCCATCTTAATTTCTGCTCAGAAATTGTTCTGCTCGATATTAAAGAAGGCATTTCTGAAGGAAAAGCTATGGATATGATGCAAGCCGCTAAGCAATACGGAACAAACACAAAAATAATTGGAGTTACCAACGATTACTCAAAAACTGCAAATTCTGATGTGGTTATAATAACTTCTGGTATTCCAAGAAAGCCTGGCATGACAAGAGAAGAACTTATTGGGGTTAATTCCAATATAGTTTCCAGCGTTTCAGAGAACGTTCTGAAGTTTTCTCCAAAGGCTGTTTTGATGGTTATTGCAAATCCTATGGATCCTATGACCTACCTTACTCTCAAAAAGAATAAGCTTCCTAAAAATCAAGTTGTTGGAATGGGTGGACAGTTAGATTCCAGCCGTTTTACATACTATCTTGCTCAGGCATTAGACGTTCCTGTGAGTGATATAGAGTGCATGGTTATTGGTGGTCATGGCGATAAAACCATGATTCCTCTTATTCGCTTTGCTACATATAAAGGCATTCCGGTTACCAAACTCCTTACAAAAGAAGTGTGCGACAAAGTTGTTGCAGATACTATGGTTGGCGGAGCAACCCTTACCAAACTACTCGGCACCAGCGCCTGGTATGCTCCTGGCATGAGTGCTGCAACTATGGCCAAGTCTATTGTTATGAACGAAAGAAAAATGATACCTTGTTGCTGCTATTTAGAGGGAGAATATGGCCAAAGCGATCTCTGCATAGGTGTTCCTGCTATTGTAGGAAAGAATGGCTGGGAAAAGATTGTGGAATTAGAACTTAATGAAGAAGAAAAGGCTCTCTTTAAGGCCAGTGCAGATGCCACCAGAAGCACTGCAAATGTGTTAAAAGAACAGAATATCATTTAATACTTTATAATATGGAAATCAAGAAATCTCCTAAAGCCGACCTTGAGAACAAAAAAACATTGTTCCGCGAAATTGGTCTTATTGCTTCTTTGGCTCTTGTGCTCTTTGCTTTCGAGTGGAGCTCAACTGACAAGAGTATATCTTCCTTAGATTCCGGCCCTGCCGTTATTACAGATGAAGAAGTTATTCCTATTACCCAGGAAACTCCTCCACCTCCTCCTGAGCAAATAAAGGAGCCTGTAATGACAGAAGAGTTGGAAATTGTAGAAAACGACATTAAAGTAGAAACTGACTTTATCAGTTCAGACGACAACACCCAGAAAATAGAAATCAAACCTTACATCGAGGCAAAACCGGTAGAAGAAGAAGTTGAAGTAGAAGAAGAAATTCCTTTTGCTATAGTGGAAGACAAGCCCATGTTCCAGGGTCAAGATGCTAATGCGTTTACCAAATGGGTTTACGACAACATTGTTTATCCTGAGGTTGCTAAAGAAAACGGCATACAAGGACGTGTTACCGTACAGTTTAAAATAGACAAAGACGGAAGCGTTAAAGACGTTAAGGTTGTTAGAGGAGTAGATTCTTCTCTCGATAAAGAAGCTGTAAGAGTTATTCAGAAGTCTCCAAAATGGACTCCTGGAAAACAGAGAAAGAAGCCGGTTGCTGTTAAATATACTTTCCCTATCATATTCCAGCTCCGCTAATAAGCTTAGTATCAAACATTTTTTGATATAAAGGGGTTGGCCAAAAAGTATTTTGGCCGCCCCTCTTTTCTTGTTCACCTCGCCTTTGGCAAAATAAAGTATTTAAAACAAAAACGTTACCTTTGGTGCAAAGTTGATAGCTGTTAAATTTGTATGGGGAGAGAAAAAGAAGATGCTACGGAAAAAGCCGTACTTATAAGTGCTGTTACTCCAGAAATAACGGAAATACAAGCAAATGAGTATTTAGATGAATTAGAGTTTCTGGCGGCAACTGCTTCCATAGAAGGAGTTAGGCGGTTTATGCAGAGGTTAGACAGGCCGGTTTCAAGCACATACGTGGGCAAGGGAAAGTTGCAGGAAATAAAAGAATACATAGCGGAAAACGATATACCTCTTGCCGTGTTTGATGATGAGCTTTCTGGTGCACAAGTACGAAATTTAGAAAAAGAGTTGGGTTGCGCTATTTTAGACCGAACCTCTCTTATTTTGGATATTTTTGCAATGAGAGCCCAAACGGCATACGCAAAAACACAGGTGCAACTTGCAAGATACCAATATATTTTGCCACGCCTAACGGGTATGTGGAGCCATCTTGAAAGACAAAGAGGAGGACGAGGAACAAGAGGGGGTGCCGGAGAGAAGCAGTTGGAAACAGACAAAAGAATTGTAACTGATAAAATAAGCCAACTGAAAGATCTGTTAAAAAAAATAGATCGCCAGATGGCAACTCAAAGGAGCAATAGGGGACAGCTTGTACGAGTTTCGTTAGTGGGATATACTAATGTTGGTAAAAGCACAATTATGAACCTATTGTCTAAAAGTAATGTTTTTGCAGAAAATAAACTCTTTGCTACATTAGATACCACTGTAAGAAAGGTAGTTATAGATAATACACCTTTTTTGCTCAGCGATACTGTAGGGTTTATACGCAAACTGCCGCATCAATTAGTGGAGTCTTTTAAGAGCACTTTAGACGAAGTAAGAGAAGCAGATATTCTGCTGCATGTTGTAGATGTTTCTCATCCAAATTTTGAAGATCAAATAAAGGTTGTTAAGAACACCCTTGAAGAAATAGGTGCTTCTTCAAAGCCTGTCTTTATGGTTTTCAATAAGATAGATGCCTACAAGTTCACTCCTAAAAGCGAATTTGACCTTGGCCCAGATCGCCCTGGAAAAATATCGCTCAGACAATTGGAAGAATCGTGGATTGCCAAGGAAAACTCCCCGGCCATCTTCATCTCAGCCAAAGAAAAGAAAGGAATAGACAAATTAAGGAACGACCTCTATAATATGGTTGGCCAAATCATCCGAGGTCGTTACCCTTTTACCGGCTTTTTGTGGCAGAACTTTGAAGAGACTGAATAAGTCTATTTTTTCAGCCAGCCTTTCAAAAATTCACGGTTAAGCCTTGCTATATGAGTGATAGACACTCGTTTAGGGCATTCCATTTCGCATGCTCTTGTATTTGTGCAAGCCCCAAAACCGAGTTCATCCATTTTAGCTATCATATCCATAGCTCTTTTGGTGCTTTCTATCTTACCCTGAGGAAGCAGGGCTAAAGAACTAACTCTTGCTCCGATAAACAACATAGCAGAACCATTCTTGCAAGTAGCAACACAGGCTCCACAGCCGATACAAGAAGCGGCATCCATACTTTCGTCTGCCTTTTCTTTAGAAATCAGTATGCTGTTGGCATCTTGTGCACTGCCGGTTCTAACATCCACAAAACCACCGGCTTGCATTATCTTATCCAGAGCACTCCTATCAACAACCAAGTCTTTAACTACCGGAAAAGCGGCACTCCTCCAAGGCTCTATAGTTATAGTACTGCCATCTTTAAACTTACGCATAAAAAGCTGGCAAGTGGTAACTTCGTTCTCGGGACCATGCGCACGACCATTGATATACAAAGAACATGCACCACATATTCCCTCTCTACAGTCATGATCAAAACTCACAGGAAGTGCCTTGCCCTCTGCTTTAGCCCTTTTCAGTTTTTCTCCAGAACAAACCTCGCCGTTTTCACAACCTTTGCTGAATGCTATAGGGTCTGAGTTCTGATGAACAAGCTGATCGTTGAGAATATCTAACATTTCCAGAAAAGAAGAATCCGGACTTATGTTATCTACCGTGTAAGTCTCAAAATGCCCTTTTGTTTTGGCATTTTTCTGTCTCCAAACTTTTATCTTGAATTTCATAGACTAGTCTTTATAATTTCTGGTTGCTACTTTTATTCCTTCATAAACAAGAGGTTCTTTGTGAAGTTCGGGCTCTGTGTTCTCTCCTTTGTATTCCCAGGCAGAAACATACATAAAGTTCTCATCGTCTCGTTTTGCCTCACCTTCTTCGGTTTGCATTTCTTCCCTAAAGTGGCCTCCGCAACTTTCTTTTCTGTTAAGAGCATCGCGAGCCATAAGTTCTCCTATTTCAAAAAAGTCTGCAAGCCTCATAGCCTTTTCAAGTTCTTGGTTAAATTCTCCGTTTTCTCCACACACATAAACATCTTTCCAGAATTCTTCCTTGAGCCTCTTTATTTCAACTATTGCCTTCTTTAAGCCTTCTTCTGTACGTCCCATTCCTACATATTCCCACATTACATTTCCGAGCTCTTTGTGAATTTCGTCTGGAGATTTCTTTCCTTTTACAGCAAATAATTTAGCAATACGTTCTTTTACAGCCTTTTCTGCCTGTTCAAATTCCGGAGCCGATGTATCTGTCTTAGGTTCTTGTATTTTGTTTGCCAGATAACCTCCTATTGTATAAGGGAGAATGAAATAACCGTCTGCAAGTCCTTGCATCAGAGCAGATGCTCCCAGACGATTTCCTCCATGATCTGAGAAATTGGCCTCGCCTATGGCAAACAAACCAGGAATGGTTGTCTGAAGGTCGTAATCAACCCATAAACCTCCCATTGTATAGTGGATGGCCGGATATATCATCATAGGCTCTTTATAAGCATCCACATCTGTTATTTCTTCATACATCTGGAACAGATTACCATATCTTTCGCGTATTGTATCTTCTCCCAAACGCTCTATGGCTGTCTTGAAATCGAGAAATACGGCTTTTCCGGTTTCGTTAACACCAAAACCTGCATCGCAACGCTCTTTGGCGGCACGAGAGGCTATATCTCTTGGCACAAGATTTCCAAATGCAGGATACCTTCTTTCCAAATAGTAATCTCTGTCTTCTTCTGGTATTTGAGATGCTTTGATTTCTCCCTTACGAAGCTTCATTACATCTTCCTTCTTCTTTGGAACCCAAATTCTTCCGTCGTTTCTTAAAGACTCACTCATAAGAGTAAGTTTACTTTGCTGTGTTCCATGAACAGGTATGCAAGTAGGATGAATTTGTGCAAAACAAGGATTTCCAAAATAAGCTCCTTTTTTATAGCACTGCCATGCTGCCGAACCGTTTGAGTTCATGGCATTTGTAGATAGAAAATAAACATTTCCGTAGCCTCCTGTGGCTATAACAACCGCATGAGCTCCAAATCTTTCTATTTCTCCTGTGGCTATATTACGAGCTATAATTCCTTTAGCCTGGCCGTTTATAAGAACCAAGTCTAACATTTCGTAACGAGGATAACTTTTAACGCTCCCTTTTTTAATTTCTTTATTTAAAGAAGCATAGGCACCAAGCAAAAGCTGTTGGCCGGTTTGCCCTCTGGCATAGAAAGTACGGCTCACCTGTGCACCTCCAAAAGAACGGTTTGCCAATAATCCTCCGTATTCGCGAGCAAAAGGTACACCCTGCGCCACACAGTGATCTATAATGAGATTACTCACTTCTGCTAAACGATAAACATTGGCTTCGCGGCTGCGGAAATCACCTCCCTTTACTGTATCTACAAACAAACGGTAGATAGAATCGTTATCGTTTTGGTAGTTTTTTGCAGCATTGATTCCACCTTGGGCGGCTATAGAGTGCGCCCTTCTTGGAGAATCGCTGATACAGAAGATTTTTACATTGTAACCCATTTCTCCCAAAGACGCCGCAGCAGAAGCTCCGGCAAGTCCTGTTCCAACAACAATAACCTCTAGTTTTCTTTTGTTTGCCGGACTCACCACTTTTATTTCTGCCTTACGCTTCTTCCATTTCTCAGATAGAGGACCGTCCGGTATCTGGGATTTAAGTTTTGTATCTGACATTTGAGTAGTATTAAGTATTAATGTTAGGAAAATCTCCTACAAGTTTAACCACTTTTTCCGTTATTTCAAAAAGATTAAATTACTATATTTGTTCTTGTTGTCTTTTGGATGTATTTTACCTTACGTCTAAACTTGGAGTGTTTATATTTGAGTGTTAATAAATATATGCTTTATGAAAAAATTTTGGGCTATTATTACAACTGTTTTTCTTGCTATTATCTTAATAAGTTCTCCGGCAGAAGCACAAAAAAAGAAAGAAACCGGTAAAGAAAGAAGAGCAAGAATTGCCAAAATGGTACAAGACGGTGCTGCAGGAAGAGATTTCTTTATTGCGATAGGAAGATTTTTTCCAAAAAGCGGTACGGCGCAACACATAAGTTATAGCACAGATGGTTATTTTATAGATGTTCAGAATGATCGTATCTCTTGTAACCTCCCGTATGTAGGACAAGCTGAAAGAAGTTCCAACACCCCATACAATTTAAGTAATACAAATATAAATATTTGTGCTGATAATCAAATTATTACCTTGTTTGGAGGCTGGCAGGAAAAAGAGAAAAGCTACATTTTCAGAACTATATTTTGGAATAACGATGACGACACAGGCAATGAGGCTATTCAGGTTATATTAACCGTACAACTATATACATCCGGAAAAGCCTATGCACAGGTAGAAATTCAGGGTATGGAACTTATTTCCTATGAAGGTGAAATTGAACCAAGGCCTGAAAAAAAGCAGATTCATCGCCCTAACGAAGACTAACAACATAAATACTATCGTATTATGAAAACAACTATTGTTAAGCTTTTTGTTGCAATTTTTGCTTTTGCAGCACTTTGTTCTTGCGGAACATCTGCAAATTCTACTCAGAAAGATCAACCACAGCAAAATGTAGTTGAAAGTCTCGATAGCTTAGATATTTACATTGTTATAAACAGAATTATTCCTAAATCTATGCCTCCAAGAGAGTCTATGGACGGATATTTTCTCTCTATCAAAGATGGTGTCTTAACATGCTATCTCCCTTTTATAGGCTCTGCCCATGGCTCATTTTTGAATAGCAACGAAATTGCCATAGATGTTGAGAATACTCCTGTTGATGTAAAGGTTACAAAGAATCCTCCTAAGAGAAACAGCTATGCCGTACTGGAATTTTCTGCGCCAAGCAAATACAAATCAGAAGTATTTGTTTTTACTGTAGAAATATATGGCAACGGCAACGCACGCCTAAGTGTTGAAAGTATCCAAAGAGACTTTATCAACTATTCCGGCAGCTTAGAAAAACGTCCTGAAAAGAAGACTAAATAATTACTGCGTCAAGCTCTTATATGCAGATATCAGAAGATTGTTTATGTCTTCTGTAAAACTGCGTATATCCTTGCTGTCTAATTTTCCCTGCCGTAATAATTCTATTACCGGAGTGGCCTTTTCAAAAACCTGTTTCTGAAAAGGAGCTAGTTGTTGTGCAAAACCGTTTCCTTCTGAATTGTAAAGCTTTACAAAATAAAGATATTTATTACCACTGCCTCTTGTTATAGGGAAAATGTGCTTCTTTAACTCAAGAACATAATCGCACACAATACTATTGTTCTTATTGGTTGTTGACGATCCCTTTAATAAACTATATGGCATTATTTCAGGATCAATCATAAATATAGGAACTATTATAGCTAATGGACCATATCCAATTCCACTCCAGAAAATAGTATTTCTTACATCTTCTCCTTTCTTTACTCCTTGGAATATAGAAACTGCACTTGTAGATTTTCTGGATATAAAGTCTTGATCCATAAACCATCCGTCTGTTTTATCTGTTAAGTTGGAAGTTCTTAAATCTGTTTTAAGAACAGAATGATAGAAAGATCTTGAAAGATTTTCAGCAACCCATTCGGCAGAAAATTTAACACCTTCTCTATAAGCTTGCTCTACTATATCTGTAGCACTTTGCCACCTTATATATCCCAAGCCCTCATCTTTTCTTCCACTACGAGAATAATTTGTCCAAATAAGATATCCATCTGGTGCTATGGATGTGTCATTTGCATCGTATTTTTTCCACGTTCTTGTATTTACCTCATAATAAGCTGCTCCACCTTCTGCATCTATAACTCCAAAATTAGCTTCAACAGCAAGGGGCTTCTTAATAGTATCGAGAAAATTTTCAAAATCTTTAAGAGTGCGGCATACGCCAAGTGCCTTATACATTACAACTCCTTCTGCATCCTGATAATCTTTTTCTGCAGCAATAGCTAAATTATAAGAAGCTGTATTCATTATACAAAAGCCTGCTTCATTACTACCAGCCCAAACCTCTCCTTCTTTTGATGGAGAATTTACAAGACCTGTAAAACAATACCTTTTACCTTTAAAATATTGCATACGGTTATTAAGTTCTCCCGTATCTCTGTTTTTCCACATTAAAGGCCGTCCGTCTTTTGTGCACTTTCCGGTAAATATTGCTGATGTACAAGCATATACATCTATAGATAATATAGAAATCAATACTAATATAAGAACTTTTGTTTTAGAGAAAAGCTGCATAAAATAAACCTTATTTATAATAGATATTTTGTATTTATATGTTAAAACAATGATAGATCGTTTTTATATTTAGATATTCCAAGATGTTTATAGCTCATATCGGTAACTTCTCTTCCACGAGGTGTACGGCGGATAAAACCTTCCTGAATTAAGAATGGCTCATAAACTTCCTCTATAGTTCCAGCATCTTCTCCAACTGCAGTTGCAATTGTTGTAAGTCCTACTGGTCCTCCTTTAAATTTGGATATTATTGTGGAAAGAATTTTATTATCCATCATATCAAGCCCACGTTTATCTATATTCAATGCGTCTAAGGAGTATTTTGTAATGGCTATATCTACCTCACCGTTTCCTTTAACTTGTGCAAAATCTCTTACACGCCTCAGCAAAGAATTTGCAATACGAGGGGTTCCTCTACTACGACATGCTATTTCTTTAGCTGCTAAATCGTCTATATCTATATCTAATATACGTGCAGATCTTCGTATTATTTTTTGAAGAGTTTCGTTATTATAATATTCTAAATGACAATTTATTCCAAATCTTGCCCTAAGAGGAGAAGAAAGTAATCCGCTTCTTGTGGTAGCACCTACTAAAGTAAACGGATTTAATGTAATTTGTACACTTCTTGCGCCAGGCCCCTTATCTATCATTATATCTATACGAAAATCTTCCATTGCAGAATACAAATACTCTTCTACAATTTTAGGTAAACGATGAATTTCGTCTATAAAAAGTACATCTCCTGTTTCTAACGAAGTAAGCAAGCCTGCAAGATCGCCAGGTTTATCTAAAATAGGGCCAGAAGTAACTTTCATATCAACCCCCATTTCATTAGCTATAATATTAGCTAAAGTTGTCTTTCCAAGCCCAGGGGGCCCGAACAACAGAGTGTGATCTAAAGATTCTCCACGCATTTTGGCTGCCTTTACAAAAACCTTTAGATTTTCTACAACCTTATCCTGTCCTGAAAAATCTTGAAACTCCTTTGGTCTGACCAAAGTTTCTACTTCTCTTTCGGTGGATGGCTCTATATCTCTTGGGTTAAATTTGTCTATTTTGTTATCGTCCGACACCATACATTCACAAATATAAAACAAAATAACTATGACTTATTATTTTAATATGAATAAATTTTAATAAAAAAATAAATAGTTATAATACTGTGTTGATAATGTTAAAAACAAGAAAAAACGCTATTCTAATACATTCTACATGGGTTTCAATAAATAAAAGTTGTTTATAAATCTTAGAATTAAACCATAGATTTTTTGTCAATATCTAACAGTATTTTTTTAGAACATTTTGTAAAAAAGTTATCAACAATAATACTAACAGGTTTTCCGACATTAATAAAATAATCTGCACTAAAAACAATTCTAAAGCTAAATTTAATCAAATAAAAAAACTACATCTGAGAATTATTTAAAAACAGATTTTAAATTTGCAAGTTCAATATGGTAACCAGTCAAACCATAATAGATAAGTTCAACAACATTGCGGCAGTTTCGTATGTTTCTGAATTTATATGCAAGCCAACTGAAAAGGAATCTTTGTTTTCAGTCAGGGGGCTGTTTGGTAGTGCTAAAGGTTACTTTTTATCTGCAGTTGTCAATAATTGTGTTTCTGCGCATATACATCTTATTATAGAAGATAGTAAAGAGGCAGCCGAGTACATGTGCGGCGATTTATACAACATTTTTAGTGGAGAGGTTTATTATTTTCCATCTTCCTCTTCTATGTCTTCCAAAATAGTTTCTATAAAAGATTCGTCAAATAAAGTTCTTCGCAGCATAGCTCTTACTGCTGTCAATAATTTTAGCAAGGAATCTTCAAACATAGCTATAGTTACATATCCAGAAGCTGTAAAAGAGAAGATACTCAATAGTAAAGATGTAATAAACAGTATCTTGAAAATACAAGTAGGACAGCAGATAGATTATGAACATCTGAAAGAAGCCCTGCAAAAAGAATCTTTTGAAAGAGTAGATTTTGTTTCAGAACCAGGTCAGTTTGCAATAAGGGGCGGTATTGTGGATATATTTTCTTATTCAGATAATGTTCCTTACAGAATAGATTTTTTTGGAAATACAGTAGAAAGTATTAAAAAGTTTAATGTAAATACCCAGCGTTCAGACGAATCTGTAGAGAGCGTAGAAATCTTTCCGGATATTTATAATCCTTCTAACATAATGGCTCACGGAGGGCAAAGTCTATTGCAGTATATAAGTAACCAAAACTGTGTTATATGGAATAATACATTTGAGAATATTTTGGAGGCAGAATCTGGTAAAAAGATAGTGTATATCAATGGTAAAACAATTTATCCATCATCTGAAGAACAAAAAATAAAAACAGTAACCTTAGATTGTAGTCCACAACCCAGTTTCAATAAAAATTTTGCCCTTCTTGCAGATGATATTAGAAAAAAGAACAACAAAGGTTTTCAGGTATTTATAAGTTCATCTTCAAAAGATCAGATAGAGCGTATAAAAAATATCTTCCGCGATTCGTCTCACATAGTATCGGAGGGAGAATATCCATATTTTAATAGTATAGAATATTCTAATCATCAAGGCTTTATATGTAATGATGCTAAAATATGTCTATATACAGACCATCAAATATTTGAAAGATATCACAGAGTAAAAATACATAGAGAAGTAGAACGTAGCGAAAGATTAGCTTTAGCAGATTTAAATGCTTTTCATATAGGAGACTATATTGTACATATCGACCATGGAGTAGGAGTTTTTGGAGGGTTATTAAAAACAAATATAGGCGGCAAGCTTCAAGAGGCTGTAAAAATTACATATCGCGATGGGGATGTAATCTTTGTTTCGGTTCACGGATTACATAAGATTTCTAAATATAAGTCTAAAGACGGATTACCTCCTAAAATATATAAGTTGGGAGGCAATGCGTGGAACAAATTAAAAGCTACAACCAAAGCCAGAATAAAAGACATAGCAGAAGAGCTAATAAACTTATATGCAGAGAGAAAGCAAGCACGGGGCTTTGCCTTTTCCGAAGACAATTATATGCAGCATGAGTTAGAGGCATCTTTTGTTTTTGAAGACACTCCAGACCAACTCAGTGCCACCAAGGCAGTAAAGCATGATATGGAAAGCTCCAGTCCTATGGACAGGTTAATTTGTGGAGATGTGGGTTTTGGAAAAACAGAAATAGCGATAAGAGCGGCATTTAAAGCAGTTTGCGATAATAAACAAGTATGCGTTTTAGTTCCAACCACAATACTTGCACTCCAACACTATAAAACCTTTACAGAACGACTTGCCCAATTTCCGTGTAGGATAGATTATCTGAGTAGGTTACGAACAACCAAAGACATTAGAGAAATTATAAAGAACCTTGCAGACGGAAAGATAGATATAATAATAGGAACTCATCGTCTTCTTAATAAACAAATTAAATTTAAAGACTTAGGACTCTTGATAGTAGATGAGGAACAAAAGTTTGGGGTTTCTGCAAAAGAACGTCTAAGACAACTGAAAGTAGAAGTTGATACCCTCACTCTTACAGCCACTCCTATTCCGAGAACGCTTCAGTTTTCGCTTCTTGGGGCACGAGATCTGTCTATAATAAACACCCCTCCGCCAAATCGCTTGCCAGTACAGACGGAAATAATAGATTTTAATGAGGAATATATAAAAGAAGCCATTGAATATGAGCTTAAAAGGGGAGGACAAGTATTCTTTGTACACAACAGAGTAGAAGACATACTTGCCGTAGAACAAATGATCAACAGACTTTCTCCTAAAGCCAAAACCATAACCGGCCATGGTCAGATGGAGGCTACAGAATTGGAAAACAGAATATTGGGTTTTATACGGGGAGATTATGATGTTCTGATATCTACCACAATTATAGAAAACGGCATAGATATACCAAATGCCAATACTATGATTATCAATCAGGCACACATGTTTGGCCTAAGCGATTTACACCAGTTAAGAGGCCGTGTTGGCAGGTCTGGAATAAAAGCATATTGCTATCTGATAATTCCGCCGATGACATCTATTTCAGAAGATGCCAAGAGAAGAATAAAAGCTATTGAAGCCTTTTCTGAATTAGGTAGCGGATTTAATATAGCCATGCAAGATTTAGATATAAGGGGGGCAGGAAATTTATTAGGCGGAGAACAAAGTGGCTTTATAGCAGATATGGGCTTTGAAACATATCAAAAGATACTTAACGAGGCTTTTATGGAAATCAACGCCAAAAGGCAAGATATAGTGCAGGAAGTATCTGAAAATATGACTTTTGTATCTGATTGCAGCTTAGATACAGACCTTGAAATATATATTCCAGATGATTATATTTCTCAGACATCAGAAAAAATCAGACTGTACAAAGAGCTCGATGCCATGAAAACAGAAAAGGAAACAGAAGCTTTTCTTGCAAGTTTACAAGATAGATTTGGCACTCCTCCTGAGCAAGTAATACAACTGTCTTATGTAGTACGTCTGAGACAACTTGCCATAAGCCTCGGGATAGAAAAGGTGGTTTTGAGAGAAGGAGTAATGATAATGTATTTTATATCCGACCAGAACTCTGTCTTTTACAGAACAGAAACCTTTCAGAATATAATGCGAAATATTTCTATAAAGCGCATAGGTAAAGTAAATTATCAGCAAGAAAAAAACAGATTGAGCGTAAAGGTCCTCAGAATAGATTCTATTAGCAAAGCCTACTCTGTGCTATTGTCTCTAAAGTAATAGAGTCTATCATATACTTTTTATCACTATATTTGAACCTTATATGGAGACAAATCTTCTTGTAGATATAGGAAATACAAATGCTAAAGTAGTTTTTTACTATAACTCAACCATGGGTAAACTGCATCGTTCTGCCGATAGAGATGCTGTACAATTCATCAAGAGTATCATAAACTCCGGAGAGTATGAGATAGATACCATGGTTGTTAGCAATGTCCGCACGGCAAATGCTCCTATAGAAGCAGCCCTTAAACCATTGTGTAGAAGGCTGATAATGTTAGACTACAAAACAAAACTTCCTGTAGATTTGTGTTACGGTTTTGATGCCACAGAATTAGGTGCAGATAGAATAGCAGCGGCTGTTGCTGTGGCTTGTATGTTTAAAGGCCAAGACTGCATAAAGTTTGATTTTGGAACAGCTATGACGGTAGATTTTATAGACCGTAACGGCCATTATCTTGGAGGAAATATTTCTTTAGGTATGCGTAGCCGTTTTAGGGCTCTAAACCAGTTTACCGGGCTTTTGCCATTTATTACTCCAGACGATGAATTTCCACCTGTAGGAGTTACTACAACCGGAGCGATGAGTGCAGGAGTAGTTTACGGTCTGATATTTGAAGTGGAGGGTTATATAAAAAGGTATCCGCAACATACAATAATTTTTACAGGAGGAGATTCCTTTTATTTTGCACATAAGATAAAACACACGGTTTTTGCAACGCAAGACATGGTATTGCAAGGACTGGCATTCATAGCAGATTTTTATAAGAAATAAGATGAGAGTAAAAAGAGGCATATTTCTGATAATAACGGCATTATTTACTTGCCAACTAAGTTTTGGACAAGATCTTGATGCACTTGGAACATTCACCCCTTATTCTCTTTACGGAATAGGCGATTTGCATGGCGCAGACAATGCTATAACTAAAGGCATGGGTGGCATAGGCATGGGAGTACGAGATGCCAGATTTATCAATTATAAAAACATAGCTTCCATCACGGAGAGAGACACTCTTTCTTTTATGTTGGATTTAGGAGTTTTTTCAAAAAACATGTATTTGAGAGACAAAAACACAAAATCTGCCTTCAATACAGTTAATATCAACAATTTTGTAATATCCATGCCAATAAAGGACAAGCACTCCTTTGTTGTTGGCGTAATGCCGTATGCCAATATGGGCTACAAATTCCAGACAACAGAAACAGATCCTGCCCTGATATCAAAATACGGCGACATTAAATATCGCAAATACGGAAACGGAAACATAAATCAAATCTTTTTAGGAGGCGCAATAAAACTTTCCAAAAATCTTTCAGCCGGAGTTCAAGGTATATACTATTTTGGTTCTCAGACAAATCATAGCGATATATACTTTAATTCACCGGGCATACGTTCCATAGAAACGGGTTGGAAATACACACCTCATGGCTTTGGTGTTGAACTGGCAGCACAGAGTGCTTTTAAGGTAGCAGAAGAAACAGACATTACGATAGGAGCCACTTATAGAATAAAGAGTAAGCTAAAAGGCACTACTACACGATATGCCTATGTAACAGACAATGTTGTGGCAGATACAGTTATGAATACCAAGTTAAAGACCAACATATCCATTCCGGCTACTCTTACCATAGGAGCTGCTATAAGAAAAGGGACAAAATGGTTGTTTGGTGTAGATTATCAGCGTCAAGATTGGTCTGGAACGGATTTCCGTCCGGTATCCGGCGTCTCTTATAAAAGCCAAGCAGCACAGTCTATCAAGGCTGGAATGGAATTTGTACCAAACAGATATGACATTAGGTATTATTACAAGAGAATAACTTATAGAGCCGGTTTCCATTACGATAAAACCTATGTTAATGTAGAAGGAAAAAGTATAAATCAGATGGGAATAACTTTAGGAATGTCGCTGCCGGTGAACAGATTGAACAACTCGTTCAATATAGCTGTAGATATTGGCCAGCGGGGGTCGAAAACAGGAAACTTAGTGAAAGAGAATTATGTTAATTTTATATTTAGCCTAAGTTTGCACGACCTTTGGTTTATAAAACCGAGATATCAATAATTTGATTAAATTTGCCCCCCACAAAGAAACAATAAAAACTCAAAAATATTTAGCTACTATGAAAAAATTAAGAACCACACTCTATCTCATTGCAGCAGTTCTGGTACTCTTCCAAATAAAAAGTTCTGCTCAAGGAAGATTCGGAAAAGATAGTGCCGAATGTGTAAACAGTCTTAATTTCTATCAAGATTTCCTTCAGCAGGGAAGCATGGAAGATGCCTATTCCAATTGGAAACAGGCTATGCAATACTGTCCGCCAAAGGTATCGCAGAATCTTTATATTAACGGCAGAAAAATCTTATTACATAGGATAAACAACCATAAGGGTTCTGTAGAAGAAAGAGAAGCCATGATAGATTCTCTGCTTCAGCTTGCAGATAAACGCGCCTCTCTTTTTCCTAAGAACGCTAAAAAAGCACAAGAAGGAAAACTTTCTGATGTAATGGTGTTTTATGGCCAAAATCCGGAAAAAACAGAGATGATATTTAAATATCTCGATTCTTACGCAACAGACTTTGGAGCAGAAGCCGACCATCAGTTAGTAGTAAATGCTATGATTAAGGCAACAGAACTTCTTAATGTTCAAAAGCTTACAGAAGAAGATGTTATGAACCTTTATTCAAAGTATAACAATATTTTTGAAGCAAGGCGCGCTGCCAACCCAACTGATGCGAGCATAGATGAAGCGGAAACTATGTTGCAGAATGCTTTTATTAAATCCGGCATTGCAACTTGCGAGAATCTTGTAAAGGTTTTTACTCCAAGATTTGAGCAGAATCAGGAAGACACAGCTCTTCTTAATACTATTTCTTCTTTGCTCCATTTTAATAAGTGTGTAGATACAGAATTATTCGCAAAGGTTGTGGCTCAAAAGTATAAACTCGCTCCTACAGCAGGTGCCGCTTTCTTCTTATATACAGTGTTTAACGAAAAGGGAGACGAGGAAACAGCTCTCAACTATCTGAAAGAAGCAACAAATGTAGCAACAGGCGTTGATAAGGGAACTTATCTGTATGCACTTGCAACCATACACTTTCGTAACCACTCTTACGGACAAGCCGTTTCTGTGGCAAAACAAGCAGCAGAGTTAAACCCTAAATATGCAGGAAAGGCAGAATTGCTTATAGGAACAATTTGGGCAGCAGCTTCTTGTGGCGGAGACGAAATAGCAAAAAGAGCAAAGTTTTGGGTAGCAACAGATTATATGCAGAGAGCAAAGGCTAAAGATCCTTCTCTAACAGAAGAATGTAACAAAAATATAGCTACTTACAGCCGTTACTTCCCAACAGCGCAAGATGCCTTTATGTACGATCTTACAGACGGCAAGGGATATTCTATTTCTTGCAACGGGATGAGTGCATCTACAACAGTAAGAACACAGAAATAGATATAAGAAAGGACCTATGCATAGGCAATCCTTTCATATCATAGAATTGGCAGCAGCCGCCATCATGGCTGCTGCTTTCTTATTGTTTGCACAGTCTTGTAAATCAACAACAGAAATTACTGATTACATAGATATTAGTGCTGTTCCAAGGCAAGTTGGAGACAGTATTTATGCAGTAAATAGCGTTAATGGAGAAATTACGCTCAGGTTAGAGGCGCCCAGAATGGAGAAATACGAGACAGATACCAGTAGCTACGAACTTTTTCCTTCTGGCTTTGATGTTTTTTCTTACAATAAAGCAGATTTAGAAACACATATACATTCAAAGGCGGCACGTCATACTATTACAAAGCATAGAGAAGAAACGTGGGAAGTTTTTGGGAATGTGGTTATTACAAACCATATAAACGGTCAGGTTCTAAAGACAGATACACTATATTGGGATAGATATAATCATAGAATATTTACGCATTGTTTTGTTGAAATGTCCTCACCTCAGGGCTTTATGCAGGGTTATGGAATGGAGAGCGACGAACAGGCTCGTCATGCAGAGATACTAAGACCTTTTAACTCTTTTAGCAGAATAGAAGAAGACTCTCTGTATTTAGATACAGCAAATTTCATAGGCCCTATACTGGATAAGTCTAAAATAGGCAGAGATCTAAAAATAAAAGGTAAAGAATAGCATGATATACAATCTCATAATAGTATTTTTGGCTTTGTGTTTTAGTGCATTGTTTTCTGGGTATGAGATGGCTTTTCTGCATTGTAATCGCCTGAAAGTTGCGTTAGATAAAAAAGAAGGGAAGAAATATGCCTTGGCCATGGACAGGTTTATAGTAAATGAAGGAGATTTAATATCTTCTTTGCTAATGGGGAATAACATTTTTCTGGTAATTTACAGTATAGCGGCAGCACATTTACTCAATCCTTTTCTAATTGCCCATATAACAAATTCTACATCGCTGATAATAATCATAGAAACCATAGTTGCCACGCTGATAGTAATGATTACAGCGGAGTATTTACCCAAGGCCCTATGTCTGCTAAATGCCAATAAGATATTTTCTTCTTTATACAGAATAATATTGTTTTTCTACTATCTGTTCTACCCTTTAACTTGGCTTACTAACCATCTTTCGTATCTGATGCTTGGCAAAAAAATGTCTAAGCCTACAACAGTTTCGAGGATTGCAAGCGAAGATAAGTTTGACAGGGAAGATCTTCTCAATTTATCTGAAGAAGTGGAAGATGCACAAGGCGATGACGTGCCTTCCGATATAGAAATTTTTCAGAACGCAGTGGATTTTTCTTCCACCAAAATAAAGGAATGTCTTATACCCCGTACAGAAATAATAGCAATAGATATAGAAGACAGCATAGAAGACCTTTTGAAGTTGTTTGTAGAAACAGGTTATTCAAGAATTATTGTTTACAAAGAAAATTTAGATAACATAATAGGCTATGTTTTATCTAAAGATCTCCTTTCAGACGTAAAAGAGTCTATTTCTCAAATATTGAGACCAATAGCCCATGTGCCTTTAGATATGGACGCCCGCACTCTATTAGAAAAAATGATAGGGCGCAAAGAAAACATTGTTGCAGTGTCTGACGAATATGGCGGAACAGAGGGCATAATAACACTTGAAGATTTGATAGAAGAAATCTTTGGCGAAATAGATGATGAGTTAGACAGGAATGAATTTGTTGAAAAAAAGATTTCCGATAATGAATGGGTGTTCTCTGCCCGTATGGCGGTAAAAGACATAAACCGTAAGTACAATTTGTCTATTCCCGAAGATGAGGCGTACGAAACGCTTGCCGGAATGATACTCTATAACATAGGATCTATTCCAAAAGAAAAGGAAACTTTCCGCATAGGAAAAGTCTCCTTTACAATTCTTAAAACTTCCAAGAAAAGAATAGAAACAGTATCTGTTCTTATAGAAGATTAGCTGTTAATAAAATTTATAACGCATATCTATAACGTTTTCTTTATCGCATATTATTTGTGATAGCGAGTTAAGTATGCTATAGACGTTATTTGAAGCCTTCATTTTGACATCGGAATCGGTATAGAAAGCTCCTGCTTTTTTATCTTTTATTTGGAAGTAATAAACCCCCAAATCGCCTTTAACAGGGCCAACCACATTATTGTTATTAGCTGCTCCCGCCTGTGCTACGCTTCCGATGAAAAGAGGATCGAGTTGCTGTGTAGAACCAAGAGAAGAGAAAGTTACATCTGGAGAATTACTTACCGTAAGAGATAGTTTATCTGCCACTTCTTCTATGGTTGAAACATTACCTACCTTTTCTTTAGTTTCTGCAGCGAGCTTATCAACTTTCTTTTGCATTGTAAGCATATCTTTGATCTGCGGAGCTATCTCACTAAGCTCTGCATACCCGTATGGATGAATCCTCTGTAAAGCAGCTACTACAAAATACTTATTACCGCCAATCGTTATAACAGGAGAAATATCTCCAACCTCAGCTTCAAAGAGCCACCGGCTAACTTCTTTCATGTTGTCGTATCCGGCAATAGTTTTAGCTCCTCCGGCAATGCGGGTTGCCGGGATAAGATCCAGATTGTTTTCTCTTGCATACGCTTCAAATGTTTTAATATATGCATCGCTTTTATCTACAAGTTTATTTGCCTGAGCATATATTCTTGAAAAAGTTTCGGCGCTTGCAGAAGCCGCCTTAGAAAGAATGGCAACCTTAGCCTTTCTTACAGGGGTGGTAATGTTGTCAACCTTTACGATAATAACACTGCCGTTGCTGGATATAGTAAAAAGCTCTCCTTTTTTAGAAGAAAAGGCCTTCAAGAACTCGGCAGGGAGTTGTCTGTATGCTATAGGTTCCGTAATCCAGCCTATAGTACCAGGCTCGTAACCTCCCTGAGCCGGAATATATTGCGAGGCAATGGCTGTAAAATCTGCACCACTCTTTAGCACTTTGAGCAAACTGTCTGCCATGTTTGCGTTGGCCGTAGGAATATACTTAACAAACACAGAGTCCGGCCTTAAAGCTATGTCCATTATTTTGGCTGCAACAAAAACATTATCCAAGTGTTGCGGTGCCATAAAAGCACCAGTAGGGTTTGCACTTGCAAAATCATCTAAAATAGAAGAGATTTCTTTTAAATCGCCTTTCTTAAAATATAAATCGTTCAGAGGAAGATCTGAATTATGGGCAATAAAAGTTTTCATGTCAGAATCAGAAACCTCCAAAAACTCTTGATAGAGCTTTTCGTGCTCTTCTTTAGCAGCCTCAATGTCTTTGTCGGAAGGAGTAATGTTAAAGACAACCAGTTCTGCATCTCTCGATTCTATTTGCCTGAGAGTGTTTTTGATAGTTTCGTATCGCTGCTTGATTTCATTATCCGAAACCACTATGGTGCTATCTTGGGCAAAGGCCACAGGCTGCAACACAAAATCTACATCGTATGAATTGTTGTTGTCTGCTATCTCTCTGCGAATCTGTAGGTTATTGGCAAAGGTACCCTTTTCCAGCATAGAAGAATACTTTGAAAACATTCTGTTTTGCTCCATATTCCTTTCAAGAAAAGCCCAGTAAGCTGCAAAATTTCCACTATCGTCGAGATCTATATTTTGAATAAATTCCTGAAATTTATTTTGATCAAACTCTCCATTTTCATTCAAGAAAATAGGCTCGTTAAGCAAAACAGGAGAAATGTCTTGTCCGTTTTTAGCCATTGCTATCATTTCTGCAGTTCCAACGCGTAAACCGGCGTTTTTACAAGCCGGAATCAATACGTTATCTGCAAGAAGGCTTTGCCAAGCCGAATTATTGATAATCTCGTTGCTTTCTTCGGTATTAGTAGCATTGCTGTTTGTGAGGCTGAAAATCCGCTGATAGTATTCAACCCTCTTAGCGAAATCGGTTTGAGAAATGCTCTTTTTTCCAACCTTTCCAATATCATACTGTGAAGAGACCATTGAGAAGGCTGTTTGCAGAGTGTCTGCATCTACAATAAAAGACAGCAAAGCTATTGCGATAAAAACCGTAATAACTGCTCCCATCTTTCTGCGCATTTTTTCAAGAACTGCCATATAAATAATGTATTTCTAAAGTTTATTCAAAAAAATCAAAGGGTACAAAAGTAATAAAAAAAGACTCCACTGCCTATACATTGAAGAGAAAATGCATAATATCGCCGTCTTGCACCACATATTCCTTTCCTTCGGTAGAAAGTTTTCCGGCAGCCCTGCAAGCACTTTCACTACCATATTTTACAAAATCTTCGAACTTTATAACCTCTGCCCTGATGAATCCTTTTTCAAAATCTGAGTGTATTACACCTGCCGCCTGTGGGGCCTTATCGCCCTTTCTGAAGGTCCAGGCCCTCACCTCCGGCTCTCCCTGTGTAAAATAGGTTTGCAGGCCGAGAAGTTTGTAGGCGCTCTGTACAAGACGCACAATCCCAGACTCTTCCAAACCAAGATCTTGAAGGAACATCATTTTATCTTCATACGAATCCATTTCTGCTATGTCAGATTCGGTTTTGGCTGCCAGTATGAGAATTTCTGCTCCCTCGTCCTTAACGGCATTGCAAACAGCTTCTACATGTTTGTTTCCTTTGGCGGCAGAGCCTTCGTCCACATTACAAACATACATCACCGGTTTTGCAGTAAGGAGAAACAGGCTTTGAGCAAGCTTATTGTCTTCTTTATTATCAAAGACAACGCTACGAGCATTCTGTCCTTTTTCTAAAACAGCCTTATATTGTTCCAAAACATTACACAGCCTTTGAGCCTCCTTATCTGCGCCCATTTTAGCCTGCTTACTTACTTTTGCTAACCTGTTTTCTATTGTTTCCAAGTCTTTAAGCTGCAACTCTGTGTCTATTACTTCTTTATCTCTTACCGGATCTACAGAGCCATCTACATGGGCTATATTATCATCGTCAAAACATCTGAGTACGTGTAGAATAGCGTCTGTTTCTCGAATATTTGCAAGAAACTGATTTCCTAAACCCTCGCCCTTGCTGGCACCTTTTACAAGGCCGGCAATATCTACAATCTCCACAGTGGCAGGAACAACATTCTTTGGATGAACCATATCAACAAGCTTTTCCAGCCTTTTATCCGGAACAGCCGTTGAGCCTATTTGTGGGTTTATTGTGCAAAAAGGAAAATTTGCGGCCTCTGCCTTGGCAGAACTTATACAATTGAATAATGTGCTCTTTCCTACATTAGGAAGGCCAACTATACCACACTTTACGCTCATATTTGCCTGTATTAAAACAATGCAAAGTTAATAAAAGAGAGAGTAATGTAAAATTACAGAAGCAAGAGAATAAATTATACCGCCATGCTTTTTTCAAAATATCTATGGTTCTATCTTTCAAGACAAAAACAAATAAAAAATGAAACAAATTGCAGATTATATCACAATTATCATAATGTTTTGGAATATAGAAAATTTCTTTTATCCCAGCAGGCATATAGAGCATTATCCGGCAGCAAAGCAACTGACGTGGAACAGATTCAAGACAAAGAGAAATATAATAAGCAAAACCATACTTGCGGTAAAGGATGTAGAAAAAACATATCCATCTTTAATAGGCCTATGCGAGGTAGAAAACAGAAATAGTCTTTATAACCTGCTGCAAAACACACCACTTGCAAAGATAAAATACAAAATTCTGCACAAAGATTCGCCAGACAAGAGAGGAATAGATGTTGCTTTGTTGTATAGAGAAGATATTAGTGTGATAGATACAACATTTTTGAGAATAAATAAATTTCATACTCGCGATATTCTTTATGCAAAGATGTTTTCCATAACCTTGAGCGATACCTTGCATGTGTTTGTAAATCACTGGCCGTCTAAGCTTGGCGGGGAAAGAAAATCTTTGGCAAGAAGAATGGAGGCTGCACAGCTTTTGAGAAAAACAGTAGATTCTATACTTTTTCAAAATTCTTTGGCGCAAATTATTGTGATGGGCGATTTTAACGAAGGGCCTAATTCTGCAGCAGTAAAATTAATAGCGCGGCCACACTTGAACGATACGTCTAATACGGCAGCACCGCTTATAAACCTGATGGTTGGTATAACAGATTCTTTGCGCAAGTCTTCTACTATAGTGTATGGTACTTACAAATACAAAGGAGCGTGGGAAATCTTGGATCAGTTTTTAGTTTCGGAAAGGGTAAGGGCAGAGGTTTATATTGCAACTTTTTCGCATCTGCTCCAAGCAGACAAGAAATATCTTGGCAGCACAACAAATAAAACCTTTAATGGCCTTAGGTTTAACGGAGGCGCAAGCGATCATCTTCCTATAATATTGAGAATAAGAGCAAACGAGCAATTTAAATAATACATTTACAGAACAGCATCTTTTTGTTTAAATTTGTGCTTATGAAACAATACTTAGATCTTCTCAAACGCATAATGCAAGAGGGTGTAGATAAAAAAGACCGTACAGGCGTGGGCACCAAAAGTATCTTCGGCCATCAGATGAGATTTAATCTAAACGATGGATTTCCGTTGCTTACCACTAAAAAAGTACACTTGAAATCTATCATATACGAGTTGTTGTGGTTTATAAACGGCGACACTAACATTAAATATCTTAAAGATCATGGAGTTAGTATCTGGGACGAATGGGCAGATGAAAACGGAGAGCTTGGTCCGGTGTACGGGGCTCAGTGGAGGCGTTGGGATTGTGGAAACGGGCAAACCATAGATCAGCTCCGTAATGTTATGGATATGTTAAGCAATAATCCAGATTCGAGGCGTATAATAATATCTTCGTGGAATGTAGCTCAGATAGATAAAATGGCTCTTCCTCCTTGCCATAGTCTTTTTCAGTTTTATGTAGCAGACAACCGTCTTTCTTGTCAGCTTTATCAGAGAAGTGCAGATACTTTTTTGGGAATTCCTTTTAACATTGCATCATACGCCCTGCTTACCATGATGATAGCAAAAGTTTGCGGCTTTGAATTAGGAGATTTTATACATACAACAGGAGATACTCACATTTATCACAATCATTTTGAACAAGTTAAAGAGCAACTCTCTCGTTCTCCACGCCCGCTTCCCAAAATGTTGATACACGGAAACCAAAAAGATATTTTTTCTTTTAAGTACGAAGATTTTGAGCTAACAGGATATGAGCCGTACCCGGCAATAAAGGCACCTGTAGCGGTATGATAAAAAACAATCAAGAACTATGATTTCTCTTATAGCAGCGGTAGCAGCAGATGGTTCTATAGGAAACGGCAATCAGCTTTTGTGGCATATAGGTGGAGATTTGCAGTATTTTAAGGCTGTAACAACAGGGCATACCGTAATAATGGGCAGGAAAACCTACGAATCTATAGGGCGGCCGTTGCCAGGCAGAAAGAATATTGTGGTATCTCGCTCCAACATTGAATTTCCGTTAATCCCAAAGTATAAAAAAGACGGAACGCCGTCTAACACTTCAATAGAAAAAGCAGAAGATTTTATCCAACTTCTGAAATCTCTCAAAAGAAAAAAAGAAGAAGTTTTTATAATAGGTGGAGGCAGTATCTACAGCGCAGCTTTCAACTATGCAGACAGATTGTATATCACAAGAATCTTTGCTACTCCGGAAAAGGCCGATACTTTTTTCCCTCCCATAAACCAAAACGAATGGGAAGTGGCAAACTCTTCAGAAATTTTTACAGACGCAGAAAATAATATAGACTATCAGTTTATTGTTTATCAGAGAACGGACAAAAGATCTAAAACAAAATAAAACAACAACCTAAACAGAATTTGTATATGGCTGTTAAAGAAAGAGATTCGTTCAAAAGTTCCTTTGGTGTAATAATGGCCTTAATAGGTTCTGCCATAGGCTTAGGAAACCTTTGGAGGTTTCCGTATCTTGTTGGAACCAACGGAGGTGCGGCCTTTATAATTATTTATCTATTGTGCATACTGTTTCTTTGTATGCCTATAATGGTATGCGAGTTTGTGATAGGCAGAAGAAGCCAGGCTAATGTTTTTGGTGCCTTTAAAAAATTAGCTCCGCACACGGGCTGGAAACACACTGGAGTATTGGCCGTATTAACTTGCCTAACACTGCTTTCTTTTTATGTTGTTGTAGGAGGCTGGACAATAGGTTATTTTGTAAAGTCTTTAAGAATGGTATTTACTCCGCAGTCTGATTTTAATGCCGAGTTTTCCAATATGATAACATCCAGTTCAGAAAGTATTCTCTATACAGTTTTATTTCTCGTTATAAATGGATGTGTTATACTGGGTGGAGTTAGAAAGGGAATAGAGCGTACCAACAAATACCTGATGACCGCCTTAGCTATTCTGATACTGTTTATTGTTGTTTATTCAATGACCTTACCGGGAGCTCAAAAAGGCATAGATTTTCTGTTTAATCCAGACTTTTCAAAAGTTAAGTTTTCAACAGTACTTAACGCCCTCGGACAAGGTTTTCTGAGTTTAAGCATAGGGTGCGGAACAGTTATAACCTATGCTTCTTATGCAAATAAAAAAGATAACCTACTAAAAACCACCACTATAACATCTTTATCGGATACGGTGTTTGCCTTATTGGCAGGAATGGCTATTTTACCGGCAGTCTTTTCTGCCGGCATGAGTCCTACAGAAGGAGCCGGCCTTGCTTTTATATCCCTGCCTTATGTTTTTAGCAGCATGCCTTTTGGAGCTCTGCTTTCTATTTTCTTTTATTTCATACTATTTGCAGCAGCACTGTCTTCGTCTATTTCCATTACAGAACCAATAGTGGCATTTATAAGAGAAGAATTTAAGACAAGCCGCTTTAAGGCCACATTTCAAACAATTTTAATTACGCTGATTTTTGCAGTATTGTGTGCTCTAAGTTTTGGAGTTCTTGCAGACTTCAAAATTTTTGGAAAAACATTTTTTGACCTCTTCGACTATATAGCCTCCAATATATTTCTTGCTATTTGCGCAATGTTAGCCGCTGTGTTTGTAGGCTGGAAAATAAAAGAAGAAGATTTTTATGACGAAGTAACCAGCAAGGGCTTGTATAAAATTCCACGATGGCTTTTAAAGACCCTCAGAATTTTTATTAAATACATAGCCCCGATAGTGGTTGCTGTAATAATAATCAACTCTTTATTAGGACATTAAAGAGAACCCTCTCTTATTCTTAATTTTGCATAGAGCCTTTTGGTTAATTAGGCTGTGTTTGCCTGTTATTTTTCAAGTAGAGGACAATAGAGGAGATAAGCAATAACATCAACAGTATGGAAGATACCAGAGAATATCTTTCTCCTTTTACAAAACTTTCCGGCCGGAAAGTAAAAATTATATCGCCTTCTCCTGCCGGAAGAAGTAAGCCTCGTAGAATCCAGTTGGCTCGGAAAGGCTCTATTTTAGTTGTATTTCCTTCAGAATCTTTGTATGTAGCCTCCCAACCGGGGTAATATACTTCTGAAAAAACAACAGCTTGAGGTGTTTGAGAATTATATTTATACACAAGTCTATTCGGGGCATAGTCTGTTAAAAAGACAGAGGCAATATCATTGGCAACAGTGATATTTCTGAGTTCCGGCAATTTTTCTAAAAAGCTCTTGTTTACAACAGCCTGCCTTCTTGTATCTATGGTTGCTAATTTTGCTATCTCTTCATTCGCATCGCTCGCCTCTACAATGTTATCTATTATCCAGCAATTACCTTGTGCATAGTGGTTTACAAGTGGAGCAGTATCTGGGTTTATTATAAAATAACGAGTATTGAGCATGCTGAGAATAGGATGATATTTAATGGCAGAAGCAGCCTCGTCGTAAGTAGAAACACCTTGTAGCTCCGCACTTAAATCGCTGATTTCTTTACGAATGAACCTATCTATAAGGTCTTGATATCTCTGAAGTTTTGCAGGTGAATACCCTCCAATGGTTTTATGATGATAGCTTATGTAGGAGTTGTTGAAAGGGTCTATGGTAAGATCTAAAACTCTGTAGTTAGGGTCGTGGTCGTTTTCCAAAATATATTTATCTACCTCTCTTGGTTTTAGAACAGAAGTAAACTCTTGATTTGTAACAAAGTCTTTTTCTGAAAGATAGCGTTTATCTACCGCCCACATATCTGCCAAAACAAGTATTATCATTGCCACACAGAACCATTCTTTTTTTATTTTTTTGTTAATAACCAACCATATAGCCAAAGCCGCTATAAGAACAAACGCCAAACTTCTCAAGGCATCTGCTCTAAGTAAGCCGGCCCTGTCTTGCACAATGGCGCCTACAAGTTCTTTTGGCAGCTGAGAATCATATACAGAAGAGAAATTGCCTGCCAGAGAAGGTATCAGGGCAAAAATTCCGGCAAAACCTCCGCATATAACGGTGGCCCACATTAGAGATTTTTGGGGTTTATCGGGGCTTGTAAAAACCTTGTGCAAAGCCAAAATACCTAAAACAGGAACTGTAATCTGTAGGATAACTAAAATCATAGAAACAGTTCTGAACTTATTGTACATTGGCATATAGTTGAAGAAGAATTCTGTTGGAGCCATAAAATGGTAGCCCCATGATAAAAATATGGCAAGAGCAGAAACTCCGATAATCCACCACTTTACGCCACCTTTTACAACAAATAGCCCCAAAACAAACAAGAATATAGAAACAGCTCCCATATACATAGGCCCGGCCGTAAAAGCCTGCGGTCCCCAATATAGCGGTAAATTCTGTATAGTTTGTTTTGCTTGTGCCGTAGGGTAGTTATACTTCTGACAAAGCAGCTTATATACTTCTGATGAAGTAGATAAGGCTCCGTTAGAAGCACCACCGTTGAAATTTGGAATAAAAATATTTGGAGTTTCTTCTATTCCATAGGACCACTGGGTTGCATATTCTATATCCAAGCCGCTGCGTGCTTTGGATGTAGAAGAGGTGGATGTGCCAGAAGTTTCAGACAATTCAGAACCTCCTCTCATTGTATGTTGGCCGTATTCGTATGTAGGCCAAAGATGGTTTATGTTGGCGGCAACACCAAGCAACCCTGCCAGCAGTACTGCTATTGAGGTTTTGAAAAAGCTACCTAAGGCCTTTTCTTTTAAAGCTTTGCAAAGCTGCCATACGGCAAAGCCGAAAACAATTAAGGCAAGATAATAAGAGATTTGAGGATGGTTAGCTTTAATCTGAAAACTCAAAGCCAAACCAAATAGGGCGGCTCCAAGCAGCCGGTTTTTTCTATATGCATATACCAACGCCGCCAAAACCCAAGGCATAAAAGCAATGGCCACCATTTTGGTGTTATGGCCAACTTGAATGATTTGCATATTATAGGAGCAGAAAGCTACTGCAAAAGCTCCGATAATAGCGAGCCAGATATTTACTCCAAAAGCTAAAAACATAAGAAAGGCCCCAACCATGCATATTATTAAATAACTTGCCGGCCTTTGCCCCACAAACAAGATATCGTACAGATACTTTGTTATATCACCGTGATAAATAACAGATATAGTAATTGCGGGCATACCGGAAAACATGGCATTTGTCCAATATGTCGGGTTGTCTGGATGAGCTTCGTTCCACTCTACAATTTCTCTGCTCATGCCCTTCCAACTGGAGATATCGCTTTGATTTACAACCTTGCCAGAAAGGGTATATGGAGCATAGAGATACCCTATAATAATAAAAGCAACTACAGCAATAACATAGGGCAGAAGCTTTTTTATTTTAAAATTAGAAGAGTTTGTCATATTGCAGAGTTCAATAGTTATTTACAAATTTTATTCAGCAATTGTGCAAAGTTTTCTGCACCAGCCTTTCTGGTATATTTTTTTCGTTGTTCCATAAGTTCTGCCGCAAACACAGGTTGGCTTTGCCTTTCTGCAAAGCTATGCCAAATTTTGAGGAAGGCAGTTTTTATCTCTGTTTCATTCTCAAAGTTACAAATAGTTCCGCTGCCGGTTTCTTTTAAAGCTGTGGCAAGATCTCCGTCTGTAGGGCCAAATGCCAGAATAGTTTTACCAGCAGCAAGATACTCAAAGAATTTTCCAGTAAGAATTGCTTTTGATTCTTTTTCTTTTCTGAGTGGAAGCAGCAGCAGGTTTGCACACTTCTGCCAGGCTATACAAGTTGTATGATCAACAACTCCCAAATCGAGAAAACAGGCCGATAAACCATTGTCTTCAATATCTTTTTTTACACAGTCTGCCGTTTGTCCCATTACAACAATCATCAACTTTTCCCGTAGTGAGGCATTACTCTTAACAACCTCTCCCACAACCTTCCATAATCTATCTGGGTTTGCACTTTCCGGCATAATACCAGTGTGAACCAGCACAAATTTTTTTTCTGCAACACCGTTGTTTTTCTTGCCTATCACAGATTCAGCTTTTGCTATGGCCGATAGTAATTGTGAATTAGTTTCTTCAGAAAAATCGTCTGGATCGTAACCATTTGCAATAATAGAAACTTTGTTGGCAAAAGCTTTATAAGTATCTTCTGAAAACTCCTTCTGCATTTGAGAAGAAACAACCGTAACTCTGTCTGCTTCTGCTATTACAGAGTGCTCTAATTCTTTATGCCGCCTCAGAGATTTTGCAGAGAGCGGAAGATGCTTGAAATAGAATATATTGGTCCAAGGATCTCTAAAATCTGCAATCCAAGGAATCTGAAACTTATTATGCAGAGCTTTTGCTATCAGGTGCATGGAATGAGGAGGCCCCGTGCTTATAATAGCATCTGGCTTTAAGTTTAAAAGCTCTCCATCAACTTGTTGGGTAGAGTTTCTGATAAGTTTAGACAGGTGTTTAACAGAGGGTTTTATCCACCAGCATCGCGGATCGGGGATAAACCAATTAGCCCTTATATACATAGAAAGTTTCTGAAAAAAACCTCCTGAGGGAATAAAATTAGCCTGCAGCCGCTCTCCTTTCTTTTTCCCGGAAAGTATTTTATAAAAACTGTAGGGCTCTGAGATTTTTCTTTTCAGAACAGTAGTTGCCGGAGCAATATCCTTTAGCAATGTTTTGTCTATGGCATTAACATCGGGATTCAAGGGTGTGTAAATTATAGGTTCCCACCCAAACTCCGGCAGGTATTTAGACATCTTTAGCCATCTTTGAACTCCACTACCCCCCGAAGGCGGCCAATAATATGTAATGATAAGAACTTTTTTCATTATTTATCGGCAGAAGAGCCTTTTATCAGATTTTCATAAAGACAGTTTACAACTCTGTTGTGTATAGCCATAAACCCTCTTTCTCGTTTGCCATCTACACCATTTGTCATTAGAACAATGCCAAAAGTTCTCTCTTTATTCCATGCCATTATAGTATAAACCCCATAGGCACCACCGGTGTGTCCTATCATTGTTTTGCCTGGAATCAGATCCTTGTTATTCCAAAGAGCAAAGCCGTAATAAACAGGCTGGCCGCCAGCAAACCCCTCCTCTTCTCCGGTTTCTGTAAAACAACTTTGCATAAGCAGGGCGCTTTCCGAAGATATAATTTTTACGCCTTGCGGAGAAGTTCCTAAACCCATGTGCATCATCATGGTCTTAGCTAAACCAACAGGATTGAGTTTTAGGCCTCCGGTAGGAGAAAAAATAGGGGCAGAATATCCAAATTTGTAATTTGCAATTTCTTGTGTTCGTGGAGCATAGGCTTCTGGTTGGGCCACCCACTTTCCATTTTTATCTTTTTGATACAAAGTAACAAACTTGCTTTGATCTAAACTTTCTACCCAATATCCGGCATTCTCTAAGCCAAGTGGCTTTAGAATATTACCAACTACATATTGATCAAACCTAATGTGGCTGATTCTTTCTATTATGGTGCCGAGGGTATTATAATTCAGGTTGCAATAAACATATTTAGTTCCGGGGCGGAAGTTATGATAGGCTTTTTCCCAATCCGGATTTTTAGAGGGATCAAGTACATCCATCTTAAAATAGCCCTGCCCATCGCTCAGCGAAGAAGTGTGCGAAAGTAACATATAAGGAGTTATCTTAACATCGGGAAACTTTGGATTCCTGACCTTAAACCCAACTAAATCAGAAATATCTGCATTTAAATCTAACAACCCTCTTTCTGCCAACTGCATAATGGAAGTGGCGGTAAAAGACTTTGAGATAGAGGCTATTCTAAACAAGTCATCTTCTGCCAAAGGAGTTTTTGATTCGAGATTCTTGTAACCCCAACTGTTTTTGTAAATAATATCCCCTTCTTTAACAACAGCTACGCCCAAACCTACAACATCGAGGTCTTTCATAATTTTACCGATGCTTTTATCTATATCTGAGTAGTCTTGTTGATAATTTTGTGCATAAGCAATTGTAGAAAATGAGAGGTAGGCAAATAGGGTTGCAAAAACAAAGAAAATAGAAACTAAAGATTTTAAGACAGCTTTTTTCATATTACATGCGCGGGTTTATGTTGGATGATTATAGCAAGGCGAAAGATAGTGAAAATTAAGAAAAATAAATATTTTTGCACTATGACAGAGAGAAACATGAACACCCCGCTTATGAAGCAGTATGTGCAGTTTAAGGCACAGTATCCGCAAGCCGTGCTACTTATGAGGGTTGGAGATTTTTATGAAGCGTATGGCGAAGATGCCCTGGTGGTTAGTAAAGTGCTTGGCATAGTTCTCACTAAACGCAGCAGTATAGATCCAAATTCTATGGAGCTTTGCGGTTTTCCTCATCACTCTTTACAGAACTATCTACCCAAACTTGTGAGGGCTGGCTATAAAGTTGCGGTGTGTGATCAGTTGGAAGATCCTAAGATGGCAAAGACCATTGTAAAGCGTGGGGTTACCGAACTTGTTACTCCCGGCGTGGCATACAACGATGACATTTTAGACAGAGGAGCCAACAACTATTTAGCAGCTTTTGTTTTTGACGGACAAAAGTGTGGAGCAGCGTTTTTAGATGTTTCTACAGGAACTTTCAAAGTAGGGCAAGACAATCTAGACTTTATAGATGTTTTGCTGAACGATTTTTCTCCAAAAGAGATACTTCTGTGCAAGGGTTATGAAGGGGGATTTCGCAAACAGTTTGGAGATGGTTGGTATATAACCCCAATGGACGAGTGGGCCTTTGTAGAAGATGCCTGTTTAGACAAGTTAGATAAACAGTTTGGAGCAAAAGCCTTAAAAGGGTTTGGGATAACAACAATGAATCTGGCCAAAATTGCAGCAGGAGCCATTCTGTTTTATCTCGAACAAAATCGTGTAGCAGATCTTGCAAGTTTTGACGCTGTAACAATAAAAGGCCAAAGCGGCACATTTCATATAAATTCCATATCCAGAATAGATAAGGGTAACTTTGTCTGGCTCGATAGGTTTACGGTTAAGAATCTGGAGATATTCAACTCATTTTCCTCAGATGGAGTTTCTTTGATAGATGTTGTAGATAAGACAATTTCTCCAATGGGTGCCAGAATGTTACGCTCGTGGATAGCGATGCCGCTGGTAGATATGGCCCAAATACAAAAAAGGTATGATGCCGTAGAATTCTTTCTAAAACATTCAGAAGTAGCTCTGTCTATCAGACAAACCCTTGAGCAAATAGGAGATATGGAGAGGATTCTATCCAGAGCATCTGCCGGCAAAATATCTCCGAGGGAGGCGGTAATGCTTCATAGATCACTCTCTCAGATGAAACCTGTTGCCACTCTCTTAGAGTCTGCAGAGGGTAGAGAAGCTATTATAGAAAAGATACCGTCTTCTGCAAAATTTTATAGCGATCTGAAAAAATATATAGCATTAGACACACGTATTTCTACAACATTAAAAGAAGATGCAGCTGCAGTTTTTGGCAAAGGAGATATTGTAGCAGATAGAGTAGATGCAGAGCTCGATCAGTTGAGAAAAATATCGCGAGATAGCCGCAACTATCTTTTACAGATGCAGCAAAGAGAAAGCGAGCGAACCGGAATACCTTCTTTGAAGGTGAGCTACAACAATGTTTTTGGGTATTATTTAGAGGTGAGAAATACCTATAAATCGTCTGTGCCTCAAGAGTGGATTCGCAAACAAACATTGGTAAATGCAGAACGGTATATAACCCCCGAATTAAAAGAATACGAAGAAAAAATTCTTGGAGCGGAAGAAAAGATGATTGCAATAGAGCAACGTATTTTTTTAAGTTTAGTGGCTGAAATACAAGAGAATATAAAAACTATTCAGGGGTGTTGCAGATTTATATCGGAGGTAGATTGTTTTTGCGGATTTGCAAAACTGGCTTCTGAAAACAACTATTGCCGTCCAACCATAAACGAATCTACAGCCATAAATATAGAACAGGGCCGGCACCCCGTACTTGAAACTCGTATGGCTCCAGGGCAAGAATATGTGGCAAATAATGTTGTTCTAAATAATGAAACGCAGCAAATAATAATACTCACCGGCCCTAATATGAGCGGAAAGTCGGCATTGCTAAGACAAACTGCGCTTATTGTTCTTTTGGCTCAATGCGGAAGTTTTGTTCCGGCAAAGAGAGCGGAGATAGGAATTGTAGATAAGATCTTTACAAGAGTTGGGGCTTCGGACAATATTTCTCAGGGAGAATCTACCTTTATGGTAGAAATGTTAGAAACATCTGCTATTCTCCATAATATCACAAACCGAAGCTTGGTTTTGCTCGATGAGATAGGACGAGGCACATCAACATTCGATGGAATGAGTATAGCATGGGCTATAGTGGAGTATTTGCATGAGAATAAAAAGCGAAACCCTAAAACTATTTTTGCAACTCATTATCACGAACTTAACGAATTAGAAAACCTCTATGCAAGGGTTAAGAACTTTCATATAGAGGTAAAGGAAGCCGGCAAGGAAATCATATTTCTAAGAATACTCAAACCGGGAGGTGTTGCACATAGCTTTGGAATTCATGTAGCTCGTTTAGCCGGTATGCCGGAAGAACTTTTATTGTCTGCAGAGAGAATGCTTTCTTCTTTAGAAAAGCAAGAGAAAAACAAAACAAAGAACTCTGTGGAAACAGAGAACAAAGCAGACTCTATGCAACTGTCTTTCTTTCAATTAGACGATCCAACCCTTTCGGCCATCAAAACAAAATTAGAAGAATCGGATATTAATAATATTACCCCACTGCAAGCTTTTGATTTGCTGCGTAGTCTTAAAAGCGAATTAGGTTTGTAATTTACAGCCGTTATTTTGTATTTATAGCATCAACAGGATTTAGGTTTGCAGCCCTCCATGCAGGAAGAATACCGCTTAAAATACCAATTACAGAGGCTATTGCCACACCGGCGATAATGTTTTCCAGAGTTAGATGAACATCATATTCTGCAGGTATTGGAACCATCCAAAGAATTAAGGCAATTAGCAAAATTCCCACTAAAGCCCCGGCAACAGCCAAAATCAAGGCCTCTACAAGGAACTGTGTCATAATGAAGTATTTTTTTGCCCCAAGAGCCTTTTGAATACCAATGATTTTAGTTCTTTCTCTAACAGAAACAAACATTATGTTAGCTATTCCAAACCCTCCTATCAGAAGCGAAAAGGTTGCTATTATCCAACCTACGTTTCTAATAACTCTCAACAAACTCTCCAAAATATCTCCCAGGGTAGAAAGAGGATTGATAGAAAAATTATTCTTTTGTTCTGGGCGAATGCGCCTACATTGTCTCATAAGTTGAGTAAGCTCTCTTTTAAAGGTTTCCTGATCAATGCCTGCTTTTGGTATGACATTAAGTTCTCCACCGGGTTCTCTGAGATAAAAGATGCTCTTTCCTGCAGCATAAGTAATAAAGGCCGTATTGTCTGTTTCTATAAAGCTTACAATACTCTCCCCTTGTTTTTCCGCAACACCTACAACAATAAAGGAAAATCCCTTTATCTTTATAGATTTTCCAATAGGATCTTCTCCTGCAAACAAAGATTCTGCCAAATCGTGCCCAAGAATAACAACAAAGGTTCCGTTTTCAAATTCAGATTTTGTTATCATCCTTCCAAGCCCAATGTCTATCTTGAGAATATGAGAAAGCCCATTTGTACTGCATAATATATCAACATCCGAAGCTGTATTTCTACCATATTTAACAGCACTTGTGCCCCCCCCATAAGAAAACACAACTTCTTCTGCAAGTTTAGAGTTGGCTTTCAAATATTTGTAGTCGTTTATGGTAATAGGAGGGCGCTTCATATACTCCCACCATCTGTATTCCATCATTCCTCCTTGCATATCCAAAACAACATTTCCGTCTTCATCTTCCGGAGCCATAGGCCACGAAGAAATCTGTATCATATTGCTGGACATAGATTCAAAGCCCTTCTTAACATTAGACTTTAGGGCATCTACAGCTGTAAAGATGGCAACTATCGTAAAGATACCTATACTTACACCAAGCAAAGACAAAAATGTTCTGAACTTATTGTTTTTTAACTCGTTCAAAGTAAAAGCCACACCCTCCTTCAGCTGTATCAGTATGGTTCTTCCTTTCTTAATCAAGCTCTTCTTTCCTTTCATGCTGTTTGTATTTTTCTACCGTTAAAGTAAGATGTATAAAATCTTCAACATCAAGCTGCTCCGGCCTCATGTTTAATAATTGCGCTGCCTTCTTGTCTACTTCCATAATTTTTGGAGAAACTATCTGGCGAATAGAGTTGCGCAGGGTTTTTCTTCTCTGTCCGAAAGTTGTTTTAATTATGTCTTTATAAAGCTGTTCGTTACAACTCAAAGATTGGCGCATGTTTCTCCAAAGCCTTATCACCCCACTTTTTACCTTTGGCTTAGGTACAAACACGTTTTCATCTACGGTAAACAAGTATTCTATATCGTACCAAGTTTGTAGCAACACGGAAAGTATGCCATAATCTCTGCTCCCGGGCTTACTGGCAAGTCTTTGTGCCACTTCTTTTTGGAGCATACATACAACCTGTGTAATGCGCTCTGTTTCTTCTAATATCTTGAAAAAAATCTGCGATGAAATATTATATGGAAAGTTACCGATGATATAAACCTCATTTCCGTTGGTTCCAGATTTGATGCCGTTCTCGTTTACGGCAGGGAAGACTTCTTGTAAAGATGTTTGCAAGAAATCTCTTGGCTGTAAGGTGTACAGAAACTGAGGAAAACGAGCTCTCAGCTTGTCTATAGACTCAGTGTCTATTTCGCATAGCTGCAAATTTATGCGCTTATCCATGAGAAGATATTGGGTTAAAACCCCGGTTCCCGGACCAATTTCCAAAACATTTACTCCACCTTCAATAGTTGGAGCATTGTCTAATCCGGTGGCAGGAATCAGCAGAGAATCTACAATCTCTATGGCGGTATCCTCATCGCTGAGGAAGTGCTGCCCTAAAGCCTTCTTTGCCCTTACACCATCGTATTTAGGGGCGCATATATTTTTTTTGCGAGAGACAAATCTTCCCATAGTTGTGCAAAAATATAATAATCTGCTCTAATACCGCATTGCCAAATACTCAAATGCGTGCTTGCCTCAGGCTTTTTAGCATACTTTATGGATATTAGTGCCGCTAACCACGCTCTTGCTGCGGAAGCGTGGCTATTAGCAAAAATGCGGATAGTGATGCAAATTCAATTAGTAAATGCAACTTTTTGAAAAACGTAAAGAGTGTTGCTTTTTTGGCCTTTTTTGCCGCCAGCCACATTCTGACTGTGTAAGCGTGGCTATTAGCACACAGTTCGGGACGTTAGGCACGCTCTGACCGTGCAAGCGTGGCTATCGGCACACAGCTTGGGACGTTAGGCACGCTCTGACCGTGTAAACGTGGCTATTGGCACACAGATTGGGACGTTAGGCACGCATTTGCTGTTCAAAGTTTAGAATATTTCTCCGCCCCATAGCATTTTCAGGAAATCAAGCACATAAACCAATTCTATATCGCCAGCTTTTCTGGTAATAGGATCTAAAGACACTAAAATCATCCTGCAATCTGGATGCTCCTCTTTAAAGGCTTTTAATCCGGCCTTATGTTTGTTTTTCACTTGCTCTGAAGACTTGATTTCTATACCTACCATAGCATCTCCAATGACAGCATCCACCTCTTTCTTGTCATAAGTGTGCCAATAGGAAAGAATTTCACGTTTGTCATTATATCCTTTGTAGGCAATGATTTCTTGCATCACCAAGTGTTCAAAAGCGTGTCCGTAGTCGTCTGTGCCGCGCTTGAGAAAGTGCCGGCCCATCAAGTAATTGACAATGCCAACATCAAAGTAATAGAATTTTGGGGCCTGGATTATTTTTCTCTTGACTTCTTTCCTGTAGGCAGGAATCTCATAGCCTATAAGTGTATCATATAAAACCTGGAAGTAAGATTTTACGGTTTTGGCAGATACACCACAGTCTGCTGCTATATTGGAATAGTTCAGCATTTCCCCGTCGGAGATTGCGGCTACTTCCATAAACCGTTCAAAAGCATCCAAATCTCTGATATCTCCTTCTTCCCTGATTTCTTCATCCAAGTAAACTTTCACATAGCTGGAAAGACGTTTGGTGGCATTTTCTACCATATAGTGGCGAGGTAACATTCCGTTCTGTACGGCCTTGTCTATCTGAAAATCTGTAACTTCCGGCCAAACCAGTGGAAAAAGAGTTTCTGGTATGGCACGGCCTCCCAGCGTGTTTGCGCCGGAACGCTTTAGTTTTCTTGAGCTAGACCCACTGAGGATGAAGAATAACCCTTTTTCTACCATAAGGGAGTGGACTACATCCAGTAAATCTGGCACTTTCTGGATTTCATCAATAACAACAACAGTGCCGGCCGGCTTATTCTGAAGAGCCTCCCACAGAGCATTTGGATTTAATTTGAAAGACCGCCTGACATCTGGCTTTAGCAAATCATAGTAAATAGCTCCTTTAAACCTCTCTTTCAACAGAGTAGATTTTCCTGTTTGGCGTGCGCCAAACAGAAACATTCCTTCATCCAGCTTGTTTTCAATATCAAAAATCCTTTTATACATAAGACGCTTGATTTATTTGTATGTATTCCCTGATTTTATGTAAAAATCGGGAGTTTGGTTACAAATTTATCAATAATTTCTGAACAACAAAACTCATTTAACCTATCAATGTTTTGCGCCATGGCCTGATTTTCCAAAAAGCAGTGAACTTTTTCGGAATCTTGGTAATGTTTAGAATGTTTTTGTTTCTTTTCTTGGTTTTGAATAACTTTGGGGCTGCCTGATAGGATATTTTTCCGCAAAGACGGCATTTTTTTGTTAAACAAATGTAAATATGTACAGAACAAATACATGTGGAGAACTTCGCATAGGCGATGTTGGAAAAAAAGTAACTCTTGCCGGCTGGGTACAGAGAATAAGAAAGATGGGTAGCCTGAACTTTGTAGATTTAAGAGACCGCTACGGAATCACTCAACTTGTGGCAGAAGATAATGCAGATGCCAAAGTTTTGGAAGTTATTAGAAGTTTGGGAAGAGAGTTTGTGGTTCAGACAGAGGGTGTTGTATGTGAAAGGCAAAGCAAAAACCCAAAAATGCCTACTGGCGATATAGAAATAAAGATTGAAAAGATAATCATACTGAATGTAGCCGAAACTCCTCCTTTTACAATAGAAGATCAGACAGATGGAGGAGAAGACATTCGGGGGAAATATCGCTACATAGATTTACGAAGAAATCCGCTCCAAAAGGCTTTAGCTTTGCGCCATAGAATGGCGATAGAAACCAGAAAATATTTAGACAGCCAAAACTTTATGGAGATAGAAACCCCGTTCCTTATAAAATCTACTCCTGAAGGGGCGCGGGATTTTGTGGTTCCCTCCAGAATGAATCCGGGCGAATTTTATGCACTTCCACAGAGCCCTCAAACGTTCAAACAGTTGTTGATGGTTGCCGGTTACGACCGCTATTTTCAGATAGTAAGGTGTTTTAGAGACGAGGATTTAAGAGCCGATCGTCAGCCGGAATTTACACAGATAGACTGTGAGATGTCTTTTGTTGAAAGAGAAGATGTTTTGCAGATGTTTGAAGGGTTGGTAAAACATTTGTTCAAAAGCGTATTAAAGAAAGACTTTGTAGAACCTTTTGAAAGAATGACTTACGACGAGGCGATGGAATATTATGGAAGCGATAAGCCAGATCTGAGGTTTGGAATGCAAATGCACGATATAACTTCTTGTGTGCAGGGGAATGGCTTTTCGGTATTTGACACAGCAGAATATGTTGGTGCTATTTCCGTTCCTGGCTGTGCCGCTTATTCTCGCAAGCAAACAGACGAACTTACGGAATGGGTAAAGCGTCCGCAGATAGGAGCTAAAGGCTTAGTTTTTATCAAATACGGAGAAGAAATAAAATCTTCTATAGATAAATTCTATACTCCGGAGCAACTCGGCAAAATAGCAGAAAAATGTGATGCCGAAAAAGGCGATCTTATCCTTATACTCTGTGGCGCCAAACGTAAAACTCAAACAGCGCTTGGAACATTACGCTTAGAAATGGGAAATAGGCTCGGTTTAAGAAATCCAGAGCAGTTTAAGCCATTATGGATAACAGATTTTCCTTTGCTTGAATGGGACGAAGAAACGGCACGGTTTTATGCAATGCACCATCCGTTCACCTCTCCTAAACCGGAAGATATGGAGAAATTCTACTCGAAAGATAAAAACCAGCTTGCTGCCGTAAAGGCTAATGCCTATGATATTGTACTTAACGGCAACGAAATAGGTGGGGGTTCTATAAGAATTTACGATAGGCAGGTTCAGGAAAGAATGTTTGAAATACTTGGTTTTACACACGAACAAGCACAATATCGTTTTGGCTTTCTAATGAATGCGTTTAAGTATGGAGCACCTCCGCACGGAGGAATTGCCTTTGGTTTTGATAGGCTTTGTGCTTTGTTTGGCGGACAAGAAACAATCAGAGACTATATAGCTTTTCCAAAGAATAATACAGGCAGAGATATTATGGCAGATGCTCCATCTGTAATAGACAATAGCCAGATGGACGAACTCTTCCTAAAGAGCACCTTTAAGAAGGAGGAACAATAGGCTGTTTTTGAAAAAAGTATTTGGAACAGCTGTGTTAACCGCACAGATTTTATGAACAGACAATCGGACACAACAATTCAAAAGCTCTCTCCGTTTCTTGTAGAAGGTGCTTTTGAAGTTGGCACCGATGAGGCAGGCAGAGGGCCTTTGGCTGGTCCGGTTGTAGCTGCTGCCGTTGTACTTCCTTTTTACCGAGATGGAAAAGAGATAGGAAGGGTGAAGGGAAATCCTATTTTTGAACATCCGCATCTAACAGATTCTAAGAAACTTACAGAAAAACAACGAGAAGAGTTACGGCCTCTGATAATGGAACATGCTCTTGCATGGGGAATTGCAAGGGTGGAGGCAGATGAGATAGATCGCATAAATATTCTCAACGCATCCATTCTGGCTATGCATAAAGCTATTGCTGAGGTAGAAAGAAAGCTTGCCTCACAGCATTTGTTTTCTGACGGCGAATTAATATCAGACAAAAAATCATATCCAGATAAAGGAGCTTTTATAGAAAGCATCATCTCAGACGGCAACAAGTTCCACGGCTACACCTCCGTTCTTACAGGCAGGAAAATAACTCACAAGACCATTGTAAAAGGCGATGGAAAATACATGTCCATAGCTGCGGCCTCTATCTTAGCAAAAACCGAGAGAGACCATATAATGGAACTGCTTTCTGAAGAATATCCTCAGTATGGCTGGAAGAAAAACAAAGCCTATCCAACAAAAGATCATCGCGATGCAATAGCAAAGCACGGTCCCACTCCTTATCACCGTATGAGTTTTCGTTTGCTGCCAGACCCTACACTCTTTTAGAATAAATACTATTCCCCGATTTTGTTGCTCTTAACTTACTCAACAGCACTCGAAACAATATTCACAAGATTATTATTTCACAAGTTTAGGGGTTAAAAAAGCATAAAATTGCGGACTATTCTTTTCTTCGGTAATGCCCTTGTTTTCGTAAAACCTCTTTACATGTATAATTAATTCCCTTAGTTTCATATATTTAACACAATTATAGTATAAAAAAAAGAGAATGCTTTATAAGATTGCTTCTGCAATTTTCAGGAAGCTTTCTTTTACTATTTGGTTATCAAGTGCGGCCGGCCTACCAGAATCTCCTCCTTCCATAATGCTCATAACAATAGGAACTTGCCCCAACAGAGGCAAATTGTATTTGTCTGCCATCTTTCTTCCGCCTTCTTTTCCAAAAATATAGTACTTGTTGTTTGGTAGTTCTTGTGGAGTAAACCAACTCATGTTTTCAACAATGCCAAGAATTGGAGTATTTACATCTTTGTTTTGGAACATGCTAATACCTTTTTCTACATCTGCAAGTGCTATTTGTTGTGGTGTAGTTACTATTATTGCGCCGGTGAGCGGAATTTCCTGAACCATTGTGATATGAATATCTCCTGTTCCTGGAGGAAGGTCTATTAACAGGTAGTCTAATTCTCCCCACAATACTCCATAGGATAGCTGTTTAAGTGCACTGCATGCCATAGGTCCTCTCCAGATAAGTGCTTGTTCGGGCTTTGTAAAATAGCCTATACTCATCCATTTTACACCGTACTTTACGATAGGCATTATTAGGTCTGTTTCTACCCCATCTCGCTCTTGTTTGGTAGCAGGAGGGAGCTCTTCTTCTGTATCGGTCATTTTAGGAATAGACGGACCGTATATATCAGCATCTAAAAGCCCTACTTTATACCCTTTTTGACTCAAGGCAATAGCAAGATTTACAGCCACGGAAGACTTGCCAACTCCTCCTTTTCCAGAAGCTATGGCTATAATGTTGGCCACACCCTGCAACTCTTTTTTTTCAAAATTGCCTTTCTTGGTTTGTGCTACTTTTTTTCGCTCGGTAGCCTTTTGTGAATCTATCAGAACAAGTATGCTGGATTTGGCCTTAGGGAAGGCTTTTTTTAGGGCTTTTTCGCAGGATTCCTTTATGGCGTTAGACATAGGGTCGTTGCGAAGGAAAACAAGCCGGAACTTTATTGTTCCGGCATTGTCGTTGCTGCTATCTGATATATATTCGAGGTTCTTAACTAAATTTAATTCTATAATACTGCGTTCGTATTCGGGATGAAAAACTAAGTTTAGAACTTCTTCTATCTCAGAAAGTTGAATCATGATATTAGTATTTTATATCCATTTCTTTCAGCAGATATCCGGCGCCGCCAAACTTGTCTATAATAAACAGCACATAACGGATATCTACATTTATACATCTTTGTAGATTAGGCTCAAAGATAATATCTCCGCTCATTGCTTCCCAGTTGCCGTCGAAGGCCAGGCCGATAAGCTCTCCCTTGGCATTTAGTACATCGCTGCCAGAATTTCCTCCGGTAATATCGTTGTTTGTGAGGAAGCAAACAGGCATTTCGCCATTAGCCAAAGCATATTTTCCGTAATCTTTATTCTGATACAATTCTTTGAGTTTTGCAGGAACTATAAACTCAGGGTCTTCTGGATTTTCTTTCTGCATAATACCCTCAAGAGTTGTGTAGTAGTTGTAAGTAACACCATCTTTAGGGCTGTAGCCGCCAACCTTTCCATAGGAGAGCCTCATGGTAAAGTTTGCGTCTGGATAAATAGGGTTATTTCCATTCATTTCCATAAGGCCCTTCATGTATGCTTTTTTAGCCTTTCCAAATTCTTCTGAATTTTTATTTACCTCTTCCATCATAGGACGGTAAGAGGTAGAGAATTCCATTAAATATTTGAAAGCCGGATCTTCTCTAAGATTAAAGTTTTCGTCCATAAGGGCTTTTACAGCCTTGTCTTGTGAAGTAAATACAGAGTTATCAAAAATGTTATCTACATATTTATCTATACTTCCATCAAACTGTTGCTCTATTGTTTTGAAACACTGTGGAATATAAGCAGGGTTGGTAACATACTGCTGGAATGTTTTTAACAATACCTTACTGGTTTGGCGGTCGAGTTCCGGAGAATAATCCTTATAGAATTTTTCTGTACTCTTTACAAAAATCTCTTGAATATCTTCTGGTTTTTGAACTCTGTTTGCTCTTGATGCAGGAGTAAGAATTTCTACATTGTTGAGGGTTTCCATAAGATAGACAAGAGCTGCGTAAGTCTTGCTTCTTGCGGCCACTATAGAGTTTATAGACTCAACACACTTGCCATATTCGGCTTGTCTTGCAGGGTTTTGAGCGGCCCATTCGTTGAATATCTTTTCTTCTTCGGCCCTTCTGTCGGCAGTTCCTAACTTTGCAAAAGTTTCGTTCATACCAATACTGTTTTTGCGATAGTTGGAAGAACTTGCAAACTTGCTCGCATATTGGATATTTGTTTTCTGGTCTGCTCTCATGGCAGCTCTCCACACATTTTCCTTAGCGGTTCTGGCTATTATTCGCGGAGTATTTTGGGCGTCTCTACGGTCTATAACTTCCTGACTTGTAAGATATCTGTCTGTGCTTCCGGGAAATCCTATAACCATTGCAAAGTCTCCGGGCTTATAACCCTTCATAGAGATGCTGAGGAACTTCTTTGGACTGTACGGAACATTGTCTGGAGAATAGCTTGCAGGATTGTTGTCTTTGTCGGCATATATTCTAAAAACAGAAAAGTCGCCAGTATGTCTTGGCCATTCCCAGTTATCTGTTTCTCCTCCGAATTTTCCAATAGAAGAAGGCGGTGCCCCAACAAAGCGAATATCGTTAAAAGTTTTAGAAACAACTATATAGTAAGCATTTCCTTGGTAGAAAGAAACAACTCTTGCATTAAGATGCTTGTTATCTCCGATAGCTGCCTTTACTAAAGAATCGCGGAAGTTGCGCATAAAGCTATCTTGCTGCCTTCCCTCCATAGCAGAAGCTTTGGTTTCTGCTTCTAACATCTGGTTAGTAACATCTATGAAGCGGTCTATAAAAGTAACGCTCAGACCCGGAGCCGGAAGTTCTTCTGAAAGATTCATAGCCCAGAATCCGTTTGTAAGGTAATCGTGCTCTGTACTGGAGAGTTGCTGTATGCTGGAATATCCGCAATGGTGGTTAGTAAAAACCAAACCTTGGCCGGAAACAACCTCGGCTGTACACCCGCCACCAAAAATCATAATAGCATCTTTTAGAGATGAGTGGTTGATGTCGTAAATCTGTTTTGCAGAAAGTTTGCAGCCGTTTTGCTGCATAACTTTTATATTCATTTTTTCAAGAAGTGGGAGTAGCCACATTCCCTCATCTGCAGAAGCCGAAACAGGTAGTATCAGCATCAAGGCAAAGGCTAAAAGTTTAAATTTCTTCATATAAAATCTGTTTTATGTTTTTATGTTTATTCTCGAACATCAAAGACGTCTAATGCATAGACGTACCCAAATGCCTTTTGTTGCGTAAAAATAACAAAATAGAGCCATAAAGCAAAACAGAACTACAACTCCTTGCATCCGTCTGGCTCTTCTTTAAACGATTGTATAAGACTAATGACATATACACTTTATCCTTTTATAGAATCTAAGTATAAAAAAGTGTTTGATGCGAAGGCTTCTGACATATCAGAAACTTTTTGATATTACCAAGGGCGCCCATTGGCTAAATTTTTTGACTATCCGGAATTTAGTGCCGGATCTAAACTATTCCCGTATTGGCCGGTAGATTGTACTCTGCAGAATCTTTCGCAGAGAGATCTGAAAATGTTGTTGTCTGCAGATCCAGATCAATCTTTAATTGCTTATCTGTATTTTGAAGAGTTTCCAGATGTTCCCGGAGATTATGATATAATGGTAGAGATAATTGATGAGAGCGGAAAGGTTTATACTTCTGATCTGACTATGAAGTTCGATTTCTGATAAGCCGCAGGCGAATCTAAAAGCATGTACATTGTGTGTGTGGTAGGTATAGCGGAGATTCTTTCTATTGTAGAGAAAGGGCTTTTTTATTATATTTGACACCTTGAAATAGAAAAAAGCAATCAAAATTAGTAACAATGAAGACATACGAAACCAAAAATGTGAGGAATGTCGTTCTGCTGGGAAGCCCTAAATCGGGCAAAACAACTTTTGCAGAAAGTATGATGTTCGAGGGCAAGGTTATAGACCGCCGTGGTTCTGTTGAGGGTAAAAACACAATGAGTGATAACACCGAGATAGAGCAGATATATCAGAGATCTATTTATTCCACACTCTTGTACACAGAGTATAACAGCACCAAATTCAACATAATAGATACTCCAGGTTCCGATGACTTTGTTGGTGGAGTGTATTCTGCCTTTACTGTTTGCGACAGTGGAATTGTGTTGGTTAATTCTAGCCAGGGAGTAGAAGTTGGAACAGAGTTATTTATCCGTCATGCCCAGAAGGCAAAGAAACCTTTAGTAATAGCAGTAAACCAACTCGATAGCGAAAAGGCAGACTGGCATCTTGCTATAGATAGCTTAAAAAATGTTTATGGCAGCAAGATAGTTCTTGTTCAGTTTCCAATAGAGGTGGGTGCCGGATTCAATGCCTTTATAGATGTTCTTAAAATGAAGATGTACCGTTTCAAAGATGAAAACGGCACAAGGGAAGAACTGGAAATTCCTGCAGACAAGTTAGATGAAGCTCAGGAACTTCAGCAGCAGCTAATAGAAAAAGCTGCAGAGAACGACGAAAAACTGATGGAGATATTTTTTGATAAGGGCTCTCTTACCGAAGATGAAATTCGCTCCGGACTCAGAGCCGGTATGCTTCAAGACGAGATATTTCCGGTATTCTGCCTTTCTGCAAAGAAAGACATTGGCGTAAAGAGAATTATGGAGTTTGTTATCAACACTTTGCCAAACCCGGGAGAGTATGAAAGCGAACTAAAAGACGGAGGTAAAGTAAAGGTAGATGCATCTGCGCCAACATCTTTGTTCTTCTATAAAACTGCATTGGAACAGCATCTTGGCGATGTTGCATATTTTAAGGTAATGAGTGGAACCTTAAAGGAGGGAATGGACCTTGTAAATCCAGAAACAGGCGACAAAGAAAGGATTTCCGTTATATATGCAGCGGCCGGTAAGAAGAGGGAAAAAATTTCTGAAATAGCAGCTGGTGATATTGGTTGTACCGTAAAACTCAAGAGTATTAAAGTAGGACAGAGTCTCTGCAATGGTTGCGAGTATGTATTTGCTCCTACCAAGTTCCCAGAGCCTAAGTTCCGTACAGCCATAAAGGCTAAAGAAGAAAAAGATGAGGAAAAGCTCGGAGAACTTCTCAATAGAGCATCGGCAGAAGATCCTACTATAGTTGTTGAGTATTCAAAGGAGTTGAAGCAGACAATACTTTCCGGACAAGGCGAGCACCATATAAACATTCTTAAATGGAAGCTCAACAATGTAGATAAGCTTGAAATAGAATTGATGGCTCCTAAAATTCCTTATAGAGAAACAATTACTAAAGTTGCTGTTGCCGAATACAGGCATAAGAAGCAATCTGGAGGAGCAGGTCAGTTTGGAGAAGTGCACTTGTTGATAGAACCTTACTTTGAGGGCAAGGCAGAAAACAATAAGTTTAAGGTAGATGGACAGGAAATGGTGCTTAACGTAAAGGGCAAAGAAGAGTATCCTTTAGAATGGGGTGGAAAGTTGGAATACTATAACTGCGTTGTGGGAGGTGCTATAGATGCACGCTTTATGCCGGCAATTCTAAAGGGAATAATGGAGAAAATGACAGAAGGCCCGTTAACCGGATCTTATGCCAGAGATATTCGTGTTTATGTGTTTGATGGTAAGATGCACCCGGTAGATTCTAACGAACTTTCCTTTAAGTTGGCGGCCCGTAATGCCTTTAAAGAAGCTTTTAAGAAGGCAGGTCCTAAAATTATGGAGCCCATTTACAACATAGAGGTAATGGTTCCTTCTGATTGCATGGGAGATGTAATGAGCGACTTACAGAATCGCCGTGCCCTTATAGAAGGAATGCAAAGCGAGAATGGTTTTGAGGTGCTTAGGGCCAGAATACCCCTTGCAGAGCTTTACAGATATTCAACAACCCTAAGTTCTCTTACTTCCGGACGGGCTACCTTTACGCAGAAATTTGCAGAATATCAGCAGGTTCCTGCAGATGTTCAGGAGAAGCTGCTAAAGGCTTACGAAGAGAGCGAAAAAGACGAATAATGATTATCTCTTGTGATAATATAACCAAGGCCTTTGGAACCAATAAGGTTCTTAAAGGCCTTAGTTTTACGGCTAAAGAGAGAGAGGTTCTGAGCATTGTAGGTGCCAGCGGAGCAGGTAAAACCACATTGTTGCAGATACTTGGAACTATTCTTGTGCCAGACTCCGGGAAAATTTATATAGATGGAGTAGATGTATTTTCGCTCAATCAACGTAGTCTGTCTTCATTCCGTAACCAGAAGATAGGGTTTGTTTTTCAGTTTCATCACTTACTTCCGGAGTTTACTGCAATAGAAAACATAATGCTTCCGGCACTTATAGGGAAGTATGAAAAAGCCTCTGTAACCTATCTGTCAGACAAACAGATACGCTCTAATGCCGAGGTTTTATTGGCTGAACTTGGCCTTTGGGGCAAAGCAGATAGCCGGCCTTCCCAACTCAGTGGAGGAGAGCAGCAGAGAGTGGCTATTGCAAGAGCTATGATAAATAACCCCAAAATTATATTTGCAGACGAGCCAAGCGGGAATCTCGATAGTAAAACAAAACAAGATTTGCACGATTTGTTTTTTAAAATGAGAGATTCTCATAATCAAACAATAATAATTGTTACACACGACGAATCTTTGGCTAAAAGATGCGACCGCTGCCTTGTGCTTAAAGATGGTGTTTTTGTCTGAAACATAGCCTGCTATATGAGTAATAACTTCTTTAGATTCAAACAGTTTGTGGTTAAACAGAATGAAGTGTCTATGCGGGTAAATACAGATGGGGTTTTACTGGGAGCTTGGTTTTCTTTACCAGAGCAAGCAGAAATCAAAGTGCTGGACGTGGGATGTGGCACGGGAGTTATAGCTTTGATGGCTTGCCAACGCCTTGCAGAACTTAAAAAACAATTTAATGTAGATGCAGTAGATATAGACGAGCGTTCCTGCATACAGGCAGCCGAAAATTTTTCTTCTTCTCCATGGGCAGAGCATCTAAGAGTATTTGCTTTAGGTTTTTGCAACTTTGCAGAAAGTAGTAAAACTCAGTACGATGTAGTTGTATCTAACCCGCCTTTCTTTAATAATTCTCTGAAAAATATTGCTGCAGCCAAAAGAGCAGCTCGCCATACAGATATGCTAAATTACAGGCAACTGATAGAATCTTCCATAAGCATTCTTGCGCCAAAAGGCAGTTTGGCGGTTATTCTGCCTTTAGAAGAATCTTCTTTATTCAAAGCTATAGCCCAAGAAAAAGACTTGTGCCTGTTTAGAATCTGCCGTGTTTTCTCTAAGAGAGGAGATGTTAATCCAAAGCGGTTAATGATGGAGTATCGTCTGTTGCGGGGAGAAGAAAATACAGAGGCCCTCATTACCGAAAACCTCTGTATAATGGACGAAAACCTCCAATTTACGCCTGAATATAAAAAGCTTACAGGAGATTTCTATTTAAAGTTCTAATTAACTTTTTCTTTTTTTTGGTTTTGGTTCCGGATGTTTTTTCCACTGAGTAAAGTAAGTAACTCGTTCATAAACCGCTCTTCTACTAATCTTACCAAGGCCGCTTTCTTGGCCGGTAACACTTTTAGATATTCGTAGTAATGAAGCTTTTGCAAAGAAGCCTCCCTGTCTAAATTCTGATAATAGGTTTCGGCTAAAGAGCGCATGCTTTCGTCTGAAGTATTTGCATCTTTAGCGGCTATATGTAAAGCTTTTGCGCTTTTACGAATTTCTTTGCGATTAGCATACCTTTCTTCTTCGCACTTGTTGTAAACAGGCCAAAAGTTCTGAGCTTCTTCACTGGTCAGTTGTAAGTGCTTGGTAAAGAAAGCTATTTTTCGGCTTTGGATTTCAGCCATCTTCTGTTCGTATTTTTCGCGATTGCTGTTTTCCTTGTTGTTTTGCGCAAAACCAAGAGAGCAGAAAGCAAGAGTTAAAAACAAGAAGAAAATCTTTCTCATAACAAATGTTTTATATTGCTTATCAAAAAATAACAATTCTATTTATTAGACAGTTCTTCTGCCAACAAGCCTGGAAAAGAAGGAGCCATTAAAGAAATGTATTCTTCTATGGCGAGGTATTCTTCATCTGTCAGACCTACTGTTTCAGGAATATCGATAGTATTGCTATAGTGGTACATTTCAGCTACCTCTATAGCCCCAAACTTACTGATAAGGCTATCCATCACTATTTGCCCTTCTTCTGAAAGCTGTATTTGTGAGTTTTCGGCCAAATTAGCTTGTTGCACATTATTAGTAAGGCGCATAACTCCCCATCCTAACCCGGCGACAATAAGAAAAGATGCCGCTAAAGTAAGACCGGCCTTCAAAGAAGTAATCAATAGTCCTCTCTTCTGCACAGGGGTATTGAAGCATTTTTCTTGTAATCTTTGTTCAACGCTTTGGAAATATCCCTCCGGAACAGAGAAAGGAATCTTTCTCATCTTTGCCCTTTCAAGTAGTTCGCTATCTTTTATTCTGTCTGTCATGTTGTAAAATCTATTTTAAAATTTAACCACACGCTATTTGTTTAGATGGCAATTGTGTACTAAAGTAAAATCACTATGTTTATATATCTCGCAATTGTTTTTCTATTTTTTTATAAGCCAGGGAATAAGAGGCTTTAACCGCATCTGTGTTGCTGTCTAAAATTTCTGCAATAAGGCTGTATTCCATATCCTGAAAGTACCGCATTGAGAAAATGGCTCTTTGTTTGTCTGGAAGCTTAGCCACCTCTTTTTGGAGGAGTAGCTGTATGGTATCGCCCGAAAAATAAGGATCGACTGTTATGCGGTTTGCCAGTTTGGTTTCGTACGGAGTTAAAGAAAACTTGTTGTTAAATCTCTCTTTTTTCAGAAAAGAAAAGGCCTCGTTAGTGGCTATTCTGTATAGCCATGTATAGAGTCCGCTTTCCCACCTAAAGTTAGGGAGGGCTTTCCATGCTTTCATAAAGGTATTCTGAAGAAGGTCGTCAGCATCTTCATGATCAAGCACCAACTCCCTTAAATGCCAGTATAACCTTTGAGAGAACTCTCGTACAATGATATTAAAGGCTTGTCCACCATCGGAGATAAAAATGTCTCGTATTTCTTTGTCTGTCATGGCACCGATAGTGGAAACGGGTTATTTTCTCGATACAGATTTTCGTGCTGCGGCTGCGATATGCTCTGCATCCAAACCATAAGCCTTCATCAGTTCGGCAGGAGTGCCGCTTTGGCCGAACCTATCTGCAATGGCAACATATTCCACAGGGGCCAAATAGTGCGTTGCCAGCATACCGGCTATCATTTCTCCCATGCCTCCATATACGAAATGTTCTTCTGCCGTAACCACACATCCGGTTTTCTTAACAGATTCCAAGATAGTGGCGGTATCTAAAGGTTTTATGGTTGCAATATTTATAACATCGGCCCCAATACCCTCTTTTTCCAGTTCTTCTGCAGCAAGCAACGCCTCCCAAACGAGGTGGCCTGTTGCAAAAATTGAAACATCTTTACCTTCGTTTAGTTTATACGCCTTACCTATTTCAAAAGTCTGGTTTTCCGGAGTAAAGTTGGGAACAGAGGGCCTGCCGAATCTTAAATAAACCGGCCCTTTCCACATAGCCGCTGCTATTGTGGCATTTTTTGTTTGGTTAAAATCGCAAGGATTTATAACAACCATGCCGGGCAACATTCTCATAAGGCCAATGTCTTCCAAAATTTGATGTGTGGCCCCATCTTCTCCAAGTGTAATTCCGGCATGAGAAGCAGCTATCTTTACGTTGGTTTCTGAGTAGGCAACGGCCATTCTGACTTGGTCGTAAACCCTTCCTGTGGCAAAGGCTGCAAAGGTTCCAACAAAAGGAATTTTCCCATTTAGAGACAATCCTGCCGCTACATTTATCATATTGGCCTCTGCAATTCCACACTGGAAAAACCGCTGTGGAAATTCCTTGGCAAAGCCATCCATTTTAACTGAGCCCATAAGGTCTGCAGAAAGAGCTACAACATCGTTGCACTCTCTTCCTGCTGCAAGCAAACCTTCTCCAAAACCAGAACGGGTGTCTTTATTTCCTGTATTTGTATATTTTGTCATGATTAAAAAATCTAAGTAAAAAAGTTAAGCAATGTCTTTTTTAGAAATCTCCAAGCGTTTCTGGTATTTGTGCAAGAGCTGCTTCGCACTCTTCTGGCTTAGGGGCCTTGCCATGCCACTTGCAAGTTCCTTCCATAAAATCTACACCCTTGCCCATAACAGTCTTCAACATAATCATGACGGGCTTAGGCTCTATTTGTTGCAGTTCTTCTGCGAGTTTAATGGCGGAGAAAATATCTTCAAAAGAGTTACCGTCTTCTGCTATAACCACATTCCAGCCAAAGGCCTTCCACCTTTGATCTAAATGGTCTGGTCCGATAACTTCTTCTGTGGTTCCATCTATTTGCTGACCATTCCAGTCTGTAAATGCAATCAGATTATCTATTTTGTGATGAGAGGCAAACTGTGCAGCTTCCCATATTTGTCCTTCTTGGCTTTCTCCGTCTCCTACAAGGCAATATACTTTATGAGCATCTCCTGCCATTTTTTTGCCCAAGGCCGCTCCCACGGCCACACTTAAACCTTGCCCCAGAGAACCGCTTGCTGTATAAATTCCCGGAAGACCTGTGTCTGTGGCAGGATGCCCCTGCAGCCGGCTTCCTATCTTGCGGAAAGTGGCGAGTTCTTCTATCGGAAAGTACCCACAACGGGCAAGAGCACTATATAGCAGCGGAGATTCGTGCCCGCAACTCAAAAAAAACATATCGCTATCCTTGCCACTGCGGTTCCAGTTGTTTGGGGTATGCTTCATCTTGCTAAAATACAGCGCTGTAACAATATCTGTAGAGCTAAGGCTTCCGCCCGGGTGGCCGCTCTTGGCCATGGTTACCATTCTCAGTATATCTCTTCTGATTTGGTTTGCAGTATCTTTCAGTCTTTGAAGATCAGACATAATATTTGAGTGTAAATAAATTTCTGTTTCCAAAGTTAACTAAAAACCGAAAACAGAAAAGAAAATATGCGGTATTAATTCAAAACAGATTCTTATTTTTGCATTGCAATGAAAAATATCAGGAACTTTTGCATAATAGCACATATAGACCACGGTAAATCTACTTTGGCAGACAGGATGCTGGAAGTAACAAACACTGTATCTGCACGCCAGATGGAGGCTCAGGTGTTGGATTCCATGGACTTGGAAAAAGAAAAGGGTATTACCATAAAAAGCCATGCGGTGCAGATGAAGTATAGTAAAAACGGAGAAGAATACACTCTTAATCTTTTGGATACTCCCGGCCACGTAGATTTTTCTTACGAAGTGTCGCGTTCTATTGCTTCATCGGAGGGAGCTTTATTGGTAGTAGATGCAACACAAGGCATACAGGCTCAAACCATTTCTAATTTATATCTTGCCTTGGAACACAATCTTACAATAATACCTGTGCTCAATAAAATAGATATGGATGCGGCAGAGCCAGAACTTGTTCGCGATCAGGTTTGCGAATTAATAGGCTGCGATGCTTCGGAGGTTCTGATGTGTTCTGCAAAAACCGGCCTTGGGGTTCCGGAGATATTAGACGCAATAATAGACAGAATACCGGCTCCGGATGGAAACCCCAATGCACCGCTGCAAGCCTTGATATTCGACTCTGTATTCAATCCTTTCAGAGGAATAATAGCATACTTTAAGGTAGAGTCTGGGAGCATACATAAGGGCGAGAAGGTAAAATTCTTTAATACCGGTATGGAGTATGTGGCAGACGAGGTTGGCGTTATGGGTATGAAGCTTCAGCCTATGCCGGAAATCAATTGTGGAAACGTAGGATATATAATCAGCGGCATAAAGAGTGCGGTTGAGGTAAAGGTGGGAGATACAATTACTTCTGTGCAAAATCCATGTACAGAAGCAATAGCTGGTTTTGAAGAAGTAAAACCCATGGTATTTGCCGGCGTATATCCTGTAGAAACAGACGAATACGACCAACTGAAAGTTTCTTTAGAAAAGCTTCAGCTCAACGATGCCTCTTTAGTGTTTGAGCCGGAGAGTTCTATGGCCCTTGGCTTTGGTTTTCGTTGCGGCTTCTTAGGGCTTTTGCATTTGGAAATAGTTCAGGAAAGGCTCTTTAGGGAGTTTGATATGGATTGCATAACCACCGTGCCAAACGTGTCGTTTAAGGTTTATACCACAGACGGGCAGGTGTTAGAAGTGCATAATCCATCCGGTTTGCCAGAGGTTACCATGATAGATCATATAGAGGAGCCTTATATAAGGGCACAGGTTATATCTAAGGCAGATTTCTTTGGCTCTATAATGAAGTTATGTTTGGACAAGCGAGGTATTCTTGTAAGCCAGCATTACATAACCACAGACAGGGTAGAGCTTAACTTTGACCTTCCTCTCTCTGAGATAGTATTTGATTTCTACGATAAGCTTAAAAGCATTTCAAAGGGCTATGCTTCATTTGATTACCACATTACAGATTATAGAGATGCCGCCCTTGTTAAGTTGGATATTTTGCTTAACGGAGAACAGGTAGATGCGCTGTCTTCTCTTATTCATAGAGACCATGCATACGATTTTGGCCGGAGAATGTGTGAAAAGCTAAAAGATCTTATTCCAAGGCAGCAGTTTGATATTGCTATACAGGCGGCCATCGGCGCTAAAATCATAGCAAGAGAAACTGTACGGCAGGTAAGAAAAGATGTTACTGCAAAGTGCTATGGAGGAGATATTTCCAGAAAAAGAAAACTTTTGGAAAAACAAAAGAAGGGAAAAAAGCGTATGCGTCAAGTAGGGCAAGTACAAGTTCCACAGAGTGCTTTTATGGCAGTACTGAAACTCTAAAAATAAGAAGCAAAGATGAACCAAACAGCAACAACTCCTTCCTACATAAGAGAAACTATCAAGTATCTGAAGTTTGTGCTTATAATACTGGTTGTTTATACTCATTCCGAGCCAGAAACTGCGGGTACGTTCAAAACATTAAATTTTGTACAAGAGATTATTACCTATAATTTTTGTGCTACAGCCGTGCCGCTTTTCTTCCTTATTAGCGGATATTTGTTTTTTAAAGAAGGAACTCTTAACAAAGAATTATACGTTTCAAAATTAAAGAAACGTTTTAGGACACTCGTTATTCCGTATGTATTTTGGATTCTTGGTGCTGTGGTTATTCTGTTTGTGGCTCAGAAATATTTACCTAATCTTTTTGCCGGTTCTTTTCCAAATGTTTCTACTTTTAAGGCCAAAGATTGGTTAGATATTTTCTGGATACATCCACTGCAATATCAGTTCTGGTTTCTAAGAGATTTGTTTTTAACAATACTGCTCACTCCGTTGATATATCTGTTTATTAGAAAGATAGGAATATTCTTTTTGTTAGGTCTTTTGGTACTGTTGTTGGCAAGGCCGTCTGAGCCTATAGTGGGGTTTAGCGTATCTGTCATATTTTACTTTTCAATAGGAGCCTTCTTTGCCATCAAAAACATAGATTTTATCAAGTTGTCAGACAAGTATTTTATTCCCATAACAATAATTTATGCGGTCTTCTTTTTGGTAAGCGCAATTATAAAGGAAAGCAATCCATTAAATTTTTCGGCACTGGTTTGTCTGATATTGCCGGGAATGTTCTTTATGGTAGGCTTGGTGTTCAGATGCAGGGCTTGTTTTAGAAAAGTGCCGGAAGTGTTTTATTCTTCTACATTTTTCTTATATGCTTTCCATGGTTTGTTTATAACTGTTTTAGTCAGACTATTGGGCAAGATAGGTCTTGTGAATACAGACATTAAAGCCGTGGGGGTGTATTTGCTTGCTCCGATAATAACAATAGTAGTCAGTGTGCTTGTTTACAGGCTATTAATAAAGATAGCACCACGCTTTACAAAGTTGATAATAGGTGGCAGATGATTTCTTTTTATGCCTCCAAAAGCTCTTGAGCAAAGCGTGCGTAATTATTGTTGGCATTCCATTCCTCTTTCCAGTTTATATAAGCATTTTTCCGCATCTTCATTTGAGTTTCATGAGGCAGCAGAATGAAATCCAATATTTGATTCTTGAGTTCTTGGGCTGTTATGTTTGCTTCTACAATATAGCCTATGGGACCGTTATGGAATAATTCGCTTACTCCCCCCACATTAGAGGCAATTACAGGAATACCATAGCTCATAGCCTCCATTATGGAAACAGGTATGCCCTCAGACTCACTAACTAAAATAAACAAATCTGCTCCATGTTTTTTGTAGTAGGCCATTATTTCGCTATGCGGCATGGCACCATTAAAGATGAACTTACTGTCTAAAATTTTTTCTTCTGAATTAAACCTTTCGGCTTTTTCTTTCAACAATTGCAGCATGACTCCACCACCAAAATGAGTGTAAGTAAGTTGATTAAAACCTCTTTGCTTTATTTGCTCGGCGTTCTTCTTATCTTTGCAGAGTAGATTTAAAGCATTGAAAGTAAGGTCTATGCGTTTTAGGGGAATAACATTAGAGCAACTTATTATGTTAAAACTTTGCGATGTGGTTTCTTTGAGATTTGCAAAGTCTTCATCGTGATAGCCAGAGCCAAGGTGCCATACTTCTATGTTTTTAGGACGAGGATTGTAGTTATGTGTAATGTACTCCATTCCGTTGTAAGAGACAGGCATGGCAAAATCTGTTTCTGCCATTATCTGATTACGGAAAGGGAGGTAGCCTTTAACCCCTTCGTAAAGGTCTGAGCCATGGAATCTTACACAAAATGTAGGCATGAGTTCTACATTTGGTTTTAGCCGTTTTTTTAGAAAAGGAATAAGCATTGCCGATTTATCGCCCCAATAAAAATATATTTTGTCTGCAAACGAACATTCTCTGATAATTTCTTTTACAAGCTTTTTGTTGCCAAGAATGGTGCGTAGCATTAGAAAATAGTTGAAAAAAATCTGCAACCGCTTTGTTATGCCGGCTTTCTTATGGGCAGGGCTGGGCTTCTTTCCGTTTTTGTACTCCAGTTTTATATCACGCCCAAACATAGCCCTAAAGAATTCTTTTGTGGCAAAAAAGAATGGGGCTGTATTGAAAAGTCCACTTTTTACGTAGCCTATTCTGTATTTATGGTCAAAAGGCAGTAGAGGGGAGGCTATATCTACATTTGCCGGAAGTGCTCTTTTTCTTCCTCCCGGGTTATACAGCGGAAATATTGTAATCTTATGAAACTGCTTTGCCAAAAAAGGGACTTCTTCCGCAAGGAAAGACTCGCCCATTCCATACGGGAAAGTATTGGAAAATAAGACGAGTCTGGCCTTATAGGAAGCGTTCATTGGTATTGCTATTGAAGAGGAGCAAACTCAATGTCGTTTTCTATGCGATCTTCGTAAATCTTTTTGTCAAAAGCCTTTACAAGTTCATTTTCGCAGGTAGTAACATCTCCCTTGCGGGCGGCTATAATTGCTCTTAAATAAGATTCGTCTGGATCGTTTTCTTTTGTAAGCAGCTTGCTGGCCTGATCGGTTTTGCCTGTGAGTAGTAAGGCCAAGGCATGAGTAAAGCCCTTTGTGCCTTCCAATACTTCAAGAGCTGCGTTATAATCGCCATCCATAATCAGGAGAGAGCCGAGGTTTTGTTTAGCCTCGTCTATCATTTCGCCATTTTCTCCTTTAGCCATATAGAAATATTCAGCAGCCTTATCTGCATTACCTTTCTGCAATTCGCAAACACCAAGGTTGTTATACAGACCAGCTGTTTTGTTGCCGATATTTCTCAAATAACCGGCAGCTGCATCTGGCTGATGGTTTGCTAAGGCTAAAGCAGCAAGATTGTTGTAAGCACGCCAGCTATTGAATTTTTGGGCGGCCTTCTTGTATATGGAAACCTTAGTGTCGGCATTGTCGAATAGTGTTGCGGCATATAGCAGCCCTTCCTCTGTAAGACGCGAGTCGTCTTTTTGTACCATTTGTATAAGTTCCTGATCTGAGAAATTGGTTCTCTTGACATCGGCCACAATACGACTTCTTCTGAGCTGAGGCAAAACTTTGCTGGAAAGAGTTTGGAATACCTGAGACATATTGCGTATTTCGCGTTCTCTTACGGCAGGGTCTGAATACATAGACAGCACTCTGATGATAAGATCTTTGTCTTCTATATTGGACTGTTCTACAAGTTTTTTGAATCCCTCCCAGTCTTCGCCTTTTTCTTCTACAGAAACATCGAGATTCAGGTTTGCTCTTTTTGAAATGGTTTTATCATAAGCCTCCTTTGCGCTTTTAGCTCTTTGAATAGACAATTTATTGTTCTTGTCTTCCGGTCCTTCCGGAGAAGCGTATCCAATGATTTTACCACCCTCAACTTTAGCTCTTTGATCGGTTTGCGCTTCTTTAAGGAATTGCTCAAAAGCTTTTACTTCGGCAGAGTTTAGCCGAGATGTTTTTACATCTGCTTTATTTACATCGTAAAGAATCTGAGTTTCTATTTGCTCGGTAAATTCTTTTTGGTAATTGTCTTGGGCTACAAATGCAACACCGTTGTTGTTAGCTAACATGTAAGTAGTGTTAGTTCCTTCTGCTATTTTAAAAGGAAGCGGATATTCCCAGTTCTTGGATTTATTGGCATTGTAGATAGTTACCCTAAGTTGTAGAGTAGCTTTTTCCATGCCAGGCTTATACGGAAATACAACAGTTCTGGTATGAGACTTTGAAGTTTTATATGGAACAACAGCATAGTTGTCTCTTATTTTTTCTCCCTGCAACCAAAACTCTTCTCCTACTTCTTTTTGGTTATTTGCATAAATCAATTCCGGGGTTACCCTCATGTAAGCCTTTGGAATAAAATAGTTAGCAGGAAATTCTATAGTATAAGAAGCCTTGATTTGCCCAGCTGTAGCTTCCAAAATCTGAGGATTGCAGCTGGTTTTTGTCATTGAAGCTAATTTGGCCATCTGTTGCGGATTAGCGCAAAATGTTGTAGTAGCGGCCACGGCAACAAAGAGAAAGTATTTAAATAATCTATTCATATAACTGTTATTTTTATTATAGCTCGGTAATTTTTATGTTGTTCACCCTTTTGAGGTCCTCTGGTGTGTCTATTCCAAAAGAAGGTTGATTGCATTCGGCCACTCTGATTCTGAAACCGTTTTCTAACCATCTCAACTGTTCGAGTTTTTCGGTTTGTTCCAAAAAACTTTCCGGCAGAGAACAAATCTGTTTTAGAATGTTGCTTCTATATCCGTACAAGCCTACATGCAGATAGTAAGGAATATCTTCAAGATCTTCTTGTTGCAAAGTATGGGCTCTGTTAAAAGGGATAGGGCTTCGGCTGAAATATAAAGCATTGTTGTTTTTATCCAAAACTACTTTTGGCCTGTTAGGATCTGCTATATCTGCAATACTGTCTGCCCGCTTAACAATGGTAGCTATATCTACTCCGTCTTGCATAAGCGTTTCTGCCAGTGTTTTCAGCTGTATGGGGCTTATAAAAGGCTCATCTCCTTGTACATTTATCACCCCATCAAAAACTTTTCCGTTGGATGAATAGTTCTTGAGGGCCTCTAAACAGCGGTCTGTTCCGCTCGTATGTTTTTGAGATGTCATTACCGCAACTCCTCCATATTTTTCTACGGTATCAAAAATCCGGCCATCATCGGTGGCTACGCAAACATCATCGAACACTTTTTTTGCCTGTTCAAAAACCCTAACAACCATAGGTGTTCCGTGTACCAAAGCCAGGGGTTTGCCCGGAAACCGGGTAGAGGAGTATCTGGATGGTATAATGGCCAAAATATTTTTCATTGCAGTAAAAAGTCAGCAACACCAAAATAGTGGCAGGTTTGCTATAAGACAAAAGTACGGAAAAAATGTTAAAAACTTTTATAAAGCCAAACAGATTCTTAACTTTGCATTTGTCTGAAAAAAATAGGAAGAAATGGAATTGCAGAGTTTGAAAAACCGCTTTGATCTTATAGGAGACGACCCTCAGTTCAATCGTGCTTTGACGATAGCAGAGCAGGTTGCCTCTACAGATTTATCTGTGTTGGTGAGCGGAGAGAGCGGAGTTGGTAAAGAATCTATCCCCCAGATAATACACAATAGCAGCCCCAGAAAGCATAATAAATATATAGCCGTTAACTGTGGAGCAATTCCGGAGGGAACCATGGAATCGGAATTGTTTGGGCACATTAAGGGTTCTTTTACCGGAGCAAATGAGAACCGCAAAGGCTATTTTGAAGTAGCAGATGGGGGTACTATTTTTTTAGATGAAGTTGGAGAATTGTCGGCAGAGTCTCAAAAGCGTTTGCTCAGAGTTTTGGAAAGCGGAGAATTTTACAAGGTAGGTTCTTCTGTTGTGCAAAAAACAAATGTTAGGGTAATTGCTGCAACTAACGTTAATTTAACAGAAGCGATACGCCTGAAAAAATTTAGAGAAGATCTCTATTACAGGTTGAATCAGGTTCCCATCTTTCTTCCGCCCCTAAGGCAGCGGAAAGGAGATATAAGCTTGTTGTTCAGAAAATTTGCGGTTGATTGTGCAGACCGATATAACATGCCTCCCATTGCTTTAGCAAGAGAAGCTCAGGCGATGTTGATGTCTTACAGGTGGCCAGGCAATATCAGGCAATTGAAGAATATAGTGGAGCAGATTACGGTACTTGAAACCGGCCGGGTGATAGAGGCAGAAGTGCTTAAAAACTATCTCCCTAATCAAGACGAAGATCTTCATCCGGCTTTGAGGGCCCTGCCTTCTCAAGAGACTGCTTTTTCCGGAGAAAAGGAGGTGATATATAAACTGATATATTCCCTAAAGCAAGAAGTGGAACAGATTAAGCAGCAGCTTGCTGCCGTAACTCTTCAACCTCAGACAAATACGCAGCACATACAGGTTTCTCCACAGCCTTCGGATCATATAATTGTGGTTTCTCCGGAACAAGAAGAAGGGGAAAAAGACCTTTCTATAAGTTCTATGTATGAGGAGAAGATTCGCGAGGCTCTTGGAAAATTTCCACGAAACCGTAAAGCGGCAGCCGCACAGTTGGGTATATCTGAACGCACTCTATATCGGAAGATAAAAGAATATGGAATAGATATAAAAAAGAAGAAATGAAATACGCACTAAAAGCCTTGTTTGTATGGATTTGTTCCACAATAGCTATAGGCTGTGGAATATACTCGTTTTCAGGAACATCTCTTCAGCCAGATATAAAAACAATCTATGTTGCCGACATAGAAAACAGAGCAATGCAGATAAATCCTACCCTTGCTTCGCAGATGACACAAGCCTTGCAAGACAAGTATCGTAGGTTAACAAAGCTGGAGGCTGTTTCGGCAGATGCAGACTTAGAAGTTACCGGGCATATAATGAGTTACGAAGTAACCCCTACAGCTGTTACTGCAGATGAGGTGGCTTCTCGCAACCGACTTACCATAACGGTTAAGATTTTTTATAAAAATAATAAGTATCCAGAGGAAGCTTTTCCGGAAGGACGTTCCTTTGCCGCCTATCAAGACTATGATTCCAACAACTCGCTTGATGCCGTGCAAGATGTTTTGTGCCAACAGATAATAGAAACTCTGGTAGAAGATATATTCAATGCTACGGTTGCAGAATGGAGATAGAAAACCTTAAATATTCAGACATTCCTTCTTTGGATCTGACAGAATTAGATACTGCTCTGAAACAGTATCCGTGGTTTTCTTATCTTCGTCAGGTGCTTATGGAGAGGCTGTATAAGGTAGATAAAGAGGCTTTTATGCAAAAGTTGGCGGAGGTGGCAGTGTTTTTATCTTCCAGAAAAACCCTATACGACAGAATAAATGCTCCTGTGGGTGATATACAAGAAGAAGATGTTGTAGAAGTACAGGCTGTGGATGTGGCTGAAGAATACGAGCAGGTGCACAAGCCTAAGGTGGTGGTGGTTGGGGGAGATTTCTTCACCAAAGAAGATTTGAAGACCATAAATCCAGAGGAAGACATGGAACTCAAGTTGAGAAACAGCCCGTTTTATCGCCCTGCAGAAAGTGTAGAAGAAGAAAAGGATACGGCAGAAGGTGCAAAAGGAAAGTCTTCTCTCTACACGGCAGAAGGGAAAGTTAATTTCGACGACTTGGCTTTTTGCACAGAAACTCTCGGGCATATTTATGCCCAACAGGGTTTCTACGATAAGGCGATAGAGGTTTTTTCTAAACTAATTTTGCTATATCCGCAAAAAAGTGCTTACTTTGCAGCCCTTGTAAACGATTTGAAAAACAATAGAGTAATATAGAAATAAAACAAAAACAAATCTGATATGTATAGTGCGTTTGTTGTAATTATTGTATTGGCAAGCATATTTCTTACCATAGCCGTTCTGCTTCAAAATTCTAAGGGCGGTGGGCTTGCTTCTAATTTTGCTGCTGGAAACCAAACATTTGGCGTTAGAGAGACTGCAAGTTTTTTGGAGAAGGCAACATGGGTATTGGCCGCAGTGGTAATAATAGTTAGCATAGCAGCATCTGCAACCATTTCCGGAAGCTCAGATACCAGAAAGTCTGATTTAACCAAAGAACTCCAGAAGAGTGCTCCTTCTAACAATGTGCCAACTTTTCCATTGAACACAACTCCGGAAAGCGCACCTCAGGATGCACCACCAGCAGAATAACGCCGAGCGTAACAAAAACGTAACAATTTTGTGTAAAGAATAAAGTCCTGATATTGAGTTGATAAAAGAATTTCAATATCAGGATTTCTTAAAAATTCACTACTTTGTTATACAAAGAACATAGAGAAGTATATATATTTGCAGTGCAAAATACAAAGTCTTGCAAAATACAAAGCAAAACCAAGTAATATTAGAATTATTATAGTATGAGCAGTTGCAAGAAATGTAACAATAAAAATTGTACTGAAAGGAAACAAATAAATATAAAAGATGAAAGAAGTTGTTAACATTGCAATTGGCAATAAAAGCTTCACACTTGAAGTAGATGCCTTTAAGACCTTAAAGGAATATTTGGCTGCCTTTAAGACAAAGTCTTCTGTCGGAGTTCAGACAGAAGAAACTATGCAGGAGATAGAAGAAAGAATTGCAGAAATTTTATCTTCAAAGGTATCTTCTGTAAGAAATGTTGTGAATTTGACTATGGTAGAAGAAATTATTATTCAGCTGGGTATGCCAGACGGAACATCCTACTTTAACAGCGGGTCTGCTTCCGGCACGCAAAAGACTCAGACCAACTCCAAGACCTATTCTCAGGCTTATTATCAAGAAGCAGAAGGTGAGCGAAAGCGTTTTTACAGAGATTTAGACAGTAACGTAATAGGAGGTGTTTGCTCGGGTCTGGGTTATTATATGAATATAGATCCTGTATTATTGAGAGTTATTTTGGTGGTGTTGTTTTTGGCAGGCTGCTCCGGGTTGCTCATTTATATAATTCTTTGGATAGTGGCTCCTGCTGCAAAAACACCAGCCCAAAAATGCGAAATGAGAGGTTGGCCTAAGACCGCAGAAAATATAGAAAAATTTACAAGGAGGGCATAAATATGGAAATAAAGGATAATATGAATACAATAGAGCTTCAGGTTAATGCAGAAAACATTAAGGCGCAAATGAGAAAAGGCGTGCTCGAATATTGCATACTATCTATTCTCAGAAAAGGAGATTCTTATGCATCTCCACTGATAGCCGAATTAAAGGCTGCAAAAATGATAGTAGTAGAAGGAACCTTATATCCTTTGCTAACTCGGCAGAAAAATCAAGGATTGCTTTCTTATCGCTGGGAAGAGAGTCCGAGCGGCCCGCCAAGAAAATACTACTCGCTAACAGAAAAAGGCAAACTTGCCTTGGAACTGATGGACGAGGCTTGGCAAGAAGTAATAAAAACAGTTGCCCTGATAAAGGACGGAATAAATATGTCTGAATAAAACGGAGGATTGTATTATGAGCATGGGAGAAACTATAAAAGTTAGTATAGGAGGTATATCGTTTGCCGTAACGAAAGATGCCTACGAAAGGCTTAGGGATTACCTGAATAATATAGAGAAACATTATAAAGGAAAACCAGACGGAATAGAAATCTTCAACGATATAGAGAGTCGTATAGCAGAGCTGCTATTAGAGAAGAATACGATTGAAGATGTGGTAGATTTGCAGCGTGCGGAGGTGGTAATAGATATAATGGGAGTTCCTACTCAGTTCTCTGAAGAAGAAACAGAGAATTTAAACAGAGACAGCGAAACAGGCCCTCAAGAGTCTTTCAAAGAAGAAGCACGGCCCCTGCATAAAAGGTTGTATCGCGACAGATCAGACAGATTAATTGGAGGTGTATGCAGCGGTCTTGCCCACTACTTTAAATTTGACGCAACTATTCTTCGTATTATATTAGTTGCAATTTTCATGTTGAGCTTCATCGGCCGCCGCAGTAATGTATTTGATATAGAACCTTTGGTGTTTGGGCTGCACTTCATAAGACTTGTGTGGAGGGTAATGGTGTTTGGATATATTGTTCTGTGGGTTGTGGTACCGTCTGCCAAAACATATATGCAACGATGCCAGATGAAGGGAGTTCATCCCGGAGTACAGGGAGCAGAAGATTATGTAACCAAATCGCAAGGCAAAAGAGGGAGTGTTTTGGGGAGAATTTTCAAAGTATTTATCGGACTGGTTTTCTTATGTCTTGGTATGGGGCTTACAATAATATTTTCTTGGTGTATGATAGTACAACCTAATGTGTTTTTGGGTGCGTTTATAGACTGGCCGGAAATAGTATTTGCATCCCTATGCCTGTTTATTCCTTGCTTAGCCTTTCTCTATACCGGTATAGTTTTGACCTTCAATATAAACTGGCCAAAATTCAGGATAGGGTTATTGTTGTTCATTCTATGGCTGTTATCTCTGTTAGGTTTGATAGTAACAGGCAGTAATAAAGTATATAAGATAGCAGGACTTCATAAGACATACACAGAAGAGAAATCTTTTCCTAAATACTACGATACCATGTATGTAGAATATGAACCTCTGCCAGAATATGTAGAAGGAAACTCTGTGGAATGGGAGGCCTTAACAGATAAAATAGCAGGAATTGTTAATAGCAATAATAGCAGGGGTTTTAAGAAATGGCGTATTACATGGAATGGAAAGCAAATAGGAACAACAAAAGAAGAAGGAGAGCATACAGTAACATGCGACGATTCCTATAGTAGATCGGAATATTATGTTTCTAAAGGAAGAAAACAAAAAAGAGTTTACGCTTTTTATCCTACCTTGCGTGTATTCCATAAATCATCTGCAACCATAGAAATGGATACAACGGTATCTGAAGAGCCGGCTATGAGAAGAGTAAAAGATACTACGGTGGTAGCAGATGTGCAAATAACAGAAACACAGTTACTATCAGACACCAAAAAGACGCAGGAAGGGCGAGGGCCAGAGATAGAAGTCAGGGATTCTCTGATAATAATGCGTCCTATGATAATTACAAAAAAGCAGAAATTCAGAGGCGAGTTACTTTCTGCCAAACTGAATTTACCAGACAGCAGTGTTGTTATTATAAAAAGTCCGAAGTACAAATAAAAACGAAATAATGAAAATAGGAGTTTTTTGTTCGGCAAACCAAAACATCCAACCTTCTTACATTAAAGCCACAGAAGAATTTGGAAGGTGGATGGGGATGCACAACCACACCCTTGTATGGGGTGGTTGTGCTCTCGGTTTAATGAATAGTATAGGAGTTGGCTTTTTAGAAGGAAGGGCCCTACTCGGAACTTCAAAACCGGTAACCATGGGTAAGCTGATAGGAGTGGTGCCTGATATTATTGAAGAAAGAGGCAAAACGTTTCAGCAGACAGATTGCATCATAGACTGTAAGAACTTATCTGAAAGGAAAGATATTATAGCTGCACAGAGCGATATTCTTGTGGCACTGCCAGGTGGAATAGGTACTATAGACGAAATTTTTACCGTAGCGGCAGCTTCTACCATAGGATATTCTACAAAAAAAATAATTTTGTACGACATAGAGGGTTTCTGGATACCTTTGTTTGCGCTGATGGATCATTTGGAGCAGCAGGGTATGATGAGAGGCAACTATCGCAACAAATTTTTAAGAGCAGAAAATATAGAACAGATAACAAAACTTATAGAAACTATAAAGGTATGAGAGTAACGTTATTGCAGCGTAATGTAATATGGGCAGACCCACAGAAAAATGCGGCAGCCAATACAGCTCTAATGGAATCTATTAAAGGTACAGACCTGTTCGTTTTGCCGGAAATGTTTTCTACCGGTTTTGCAACAGAACCAGATGGCATAGCAGAGCCGCTGAACGAGAAAGGAGAATGCTTTACCCTCAAGTGGATGAAGCAGATGTCGGAAAAATTACAATGTGCCATAGCCGGAAGTGTGGCTGTAAAAGACCAAGACGGCAGATTCTTTAACCGTATGTATTTTGTTTCGGAGAACGGATGTTTTTCATACGATAAGCACCACTTGTTCACTTACGGAGGAGAAAATCGTCATTACAACTGTGGCGCAGAAAGAGTGGTGGTGTATTGGAAAGGAGTAAAGATTCTTCTTCAGGTTTGTTACGATGTGCGCTTTCCTGTATTCAGTCGCAATATGTTAGTAACAAACGAACAAGGTAATCAGGAGGCAGAGTATGACGCAATTATTTATGTTGCGAGTTGGCCTGCAAAACGCATTGTAACATGGCAGAAACTGCTGCCTGCAAGAGCAATAGAAAACCAGTGCTATGTGTTGGCTGTAAACAGAGTGGGAGAAGATCCTTCTTGCGGGTACGTGGGCGGAACTATGGTAATTGATGCAATGGGCAATATAGTAGCCAGTTGTCCCGATTCTGAAGAAGCCCACGTTTCATTTGATTTAGATATGGCGGCATTGGAGAAATTCCGTTCAAAATTTCCGGTTCTCAGAGATGCCGATGTTCATTTACCTCCTTTCTGAAAAAATAACACTATCTTTACACAAAACATTAGCGCACAATGAGAAAAATTTTTCTATCCTTTCTGCTTATAAGCTTGGCGGTGTTTTATTCTTCCGGCTTTGCTCAAGAAACAGACTTTCCTTCTGGAAAGTTTGATGTTAATAGAGATAGTGTTTATATTCCGTTTGAATTCCGGGGTGCATGGCTTTCTACCGTAGAGAGTATAGACTGGCCAAAGATTAAAATTTATCTCAATAGAAAGACAAAGCCCGATGGCTCTCTTGAGAGTTCTTCTGAAAGGAATCGTAGAATTATGATGCAGAGAGACTCTCAGAAGACAGCCTTGGTAAGCTTGATAACGAGCTTGAAACGTACTGGCTGTAATGCAGTTATGTTTCAGGTGGTTAGCAATACAGATGCACTGTATCCTTCAAAAATTTTACAGTGGGCACCAAGCCTTACGGATACTCCTGGTGCAAATCCGGGATACGATCCGTTGGCCATTGCGGTAAAGACAGCTCATTCTTTGGGGATGGAGATTCACGCTTGGATAAATCCACTTAGAATTGGTAAGGTAGATTTTCCTCGCAGAGAAGATAATATCTGCTATGTAAACTCTCAGTATGTTCAGGAACACAAGGGAAGGCTTTATTGGGATCCCGGACAGGAATGGGTAAGACAATATCTCGCAGATCTTGCAACCGAATTGATGCAAAACTACGAGCTGGACGGATTGCACATAGACGATTATTTTTATCCGTCTGGCCTGAGAAACAACAAAGACAAGGCAAAAAACGGAGAAAAAATTTGGAACGATGAGGCTTTGTTTGCAGAATTTGGTAAAGGTAAAACATTAGACGAATGGCGAGAGAGCAATATAGATGAAATAGTGAGAGTAATGCACGAGGCTGTTCATAAAGTGAAACCTAATGCTGTTTTTGGGGTGTCGCCGGCAGGAAGGCTCGTAAACACTCAAGGTTTATATGCCGATCCAAGGAATTGGGCAAAGCAAGGCACTATAGACTATCTGATACCTCAGATATACTGGCAGCACGGCCATGCCATAGCAGACTTTAAGACCGTATTAGACAGCTGGGCTGGTATTTTGGGAGATACTCCGGTAATAGTAGGTTTGGCGGCATATAGATACAAAAGCAAAGAATTTCCAGAATTTTCTGAATATGAAAAACAGGTATTTGAATGCAGACAAGCTCCTTCTTTACCAGAACCACAAAGACAAAATGTGGTAGGAGAATGTTGGTTTACAGCCCACAATATAATTACCGATGAGTTTACCGAAAAAATGCTGAATTCTTTTTATACAGAAGATGTTCTATCTCCTTTTTTAGGAAAAGATCCGGCTCCGTTGGCCAGCCCCGATATATTTAAGATGGGACGGCATATCAGATGGAACGAAGTTCAGGGGGCTAACAGTTTTGCTGTGTATAAATTGGAGAAAACCGGAGAGAAAACAGCAGAAGGTGGTGTTGTGTGGAAGGCTAACCTTCAGAAAAAGTTATGGGGCTTTATTTACAAATGCAATGAGGGAGGGAATTACATAGTGTTGGCCTGTAAAGGGAATCGTTATTCTCAAAGAAGTAATGTGTTATATATAAAATAGCACTACATTATACAGAATAATACAACAGACCTATGAAAAAACTACTTAGGGTATTTCTTCTGCTTGTTCTTTTTTTTGGGGTGATGGAGCCGGTTGCCGCTGTTTTTGAAGAGCGCGATCTATACCAAACATTAAGAGTGTTAAGAGCAGAATTAAAGCACGTTTATAACAGAACGGCAAAGGCTCGTGAGGCCATCAGAGCATCTCGTGAAAATCAGCAGAAGCAGATGATTGAGCTGATGGAAGATTGTAATGAGCTTTCTATTATTCTTTATTCGCAAAAGCAGAACTTTATCTTTGACTTAACCTACGCACTTGAAGAAGTTTCTAAGAGGTATCGCACGTTTGCGCGCAATCGTCGTCCATTTGTTGATATAATCACTCAAATGGATATAGAGATAGAAAGATATCAAAAACTTATATATACCCTAAAACGCATTCCTCCTGTTAGAATAGAAGAACTTGACAGCCTGCATATAGAAGATTCTACTTTTATTATGGCAAGCAGGTTGCAAGAAGAAACACGCCAGTTGGTTGAAAAGAATTTAGGGGGCCGCTTATTGCAAGACCGCCGGCAAAAACCTTTGCAAGACAAAGCAGCTCCGGAACCTACATCAAAACCAAAAGAAATAATAAAAGCAGAGGAAGCTGCAAAACCAGAAATAACAGAAAAAATAGAGGCAACAGATTCGGCTCAAACAGCGACCCCTGATTCTTTGGCCACAAATAATGATAGTGTTGTTTTTCAGCGACCAACCAAAGCCAGCGAGATAATAAAGGCTATAGCCAATACAGTTTTTTCAGGTGATGTAGATAAAGACGAAAACGACGAAACAAAACAAGAGAAGCAAGAAATAGAGGCCGCCTTAGATTCTGTTAACCGAGAAAATGGAACACAATACACGTTTCTTCTTTCCGGCCAAGCCCTGCAAAATAGAGATAGTTGTTTGGTTTATTCTGAGGCTTTGCTCGCTGTTTATCAGGAGGCCCGAGAATCCATAATTGCAGACAGCGTAAACTATAATGCCACATGGGTTCAACTGCAAGAAGCGTATAATTACGCTCAAAACAGATATTTGGAAGTACAGAGAAAGATATTCATAGAAGGACAGACAGGGTACTATTCTATATTGAAAAGATTTAAGAATAACTGGAGGAGAGTAAGGATGGATATGGCAGATAAGTGGGGAGCATCTTCCTATGCCAGCACAGGTGTAAGGAGCCAGTGGAGGCTACAGAATTTTATCAGTCTTGTTCTGTTTGTTTTATTCTATCTAATAATTTCTATAGGTTTAAGCCATCTGATAGTGAAGATATTGAAGCGGAAGGTGAAGTTCTTTAGAAGCGAAAGGTTCCGCAACCATGGGCAGTGTATGGTATTGTTTATTATTGTGGTTGTTTTTGCCGTGGCTATTACTATAGCAATGATGTCTTCAGACCAGAACTTTATGAAGATGGGAACAAGGCTGTTGGTTGAGTTTGCTTGGTTACTGGCGGCTATCTTCCTATCTTTTGCCATTAGGCTTAAAGCAGATCAGGTAGGAGCCGGCTTGCGTGCGTATGTGCCTATTATGGCACTTTGCCTTATAATTATCTTTATAAGAATATCATTTGCTCCTAATAGCCTCATTAATGTAATATTGCCTCCATTGCTTTTAATTTTTTCTCTTTGGCAGGGGCGAGTGTGTCGTAAGCTAAGGGCCCGTCTTCCGTTTTACGATATGGTATATAACCTTATTACGCTTTTGGTTCTGTTGGCATCAACGGTAATGGCATTTAGCGGATATGTTTTCTTGAGTATATTGGTGGTTATATGGTGGATATTCCAACTTACAGTTATTCAAACCATAACCGCAGCTTCGGATATGATAAAGTTGTACTATGAACATTATATGCTAAAGCGTAAAAAGGCTTATCGTATAAATCATAGTTTTCTGATAAACAAAAAGGTAAAGGGCTCTCATATAGAAGTAACTTGGTTATATGATCTTTTACGCAAAGCTATACTTCCGGTAGCATCTGTATGGTCTATACCTATGTGTGTTTATATGGCCTCCAGGGTATTCGACCTATCTATGATAAGCGTTTCGTTTCTGCAGCAAGATTTTCTAAACTATAAAGCATTACATCTTTCTGTAACAAAGATTCTAACGGCAATATCTCTGGCTTTTGCATTTAATTGTATCTGTTATGTAGCCAAAGCTTTTTACAGAGTATATAAAATAAGATCTACCCTTGCCCGCACCGGCCAGAAAGAATTGCCGGAGAATATGATAAACTTTACTTTATCAAATTCTATAATTAGTGTAATTGTATGGGGAATATATATAGTAACATGCTTTGTATTATTGCATATCCCGAGCACAGCCATAAGCATTATAGGCGCTGGCTTGGCAACAGGTGTGGGTTTTGCGATGAAAGATGTTATCAATAACTTTTTCTATGGAGTTTCGCTTATGAGTGGCAGGCTGAGGGTTGGAGATTATGTAGAGTGCGATGGTATTCGCGGAGTAGTGGATAGCATAAATTATCAGAGCACGCTTATAGAAACAGAGCATGGTAGCATAATGGCTTTTCCAAACAGCAATCTGTACAATAAGAACTTTAAGAACCTTACGCGCAACAATGCCTACGAATTGTTGATACTGCCTGTTGGTATAAAATACGGCAACAATGTAGATAATGTTCGCTCTTTGTTGAAAAAAGCTCTTATAAAGTTGAATGTCAAAGATAAATACGACAGAGACATCTTAGACTCCAAATATGGAATAGTGGTTCGTCTTTCCGAATTTGGCGAAAATAGTATAGTGTTAAAGGTGTATCAATATGTACTCGTTACAGAACGCTACAAATATGCAGCGGCTGCAAACGAGGTGATTTATAGCACCCTAAACAAGAACAATATAGAAATACCGTTCCCTCAGAGGGATATTTACATAAAGCGCGTTCCAGAAGAGAAAGAGATAGGAACAGTTCCTACTTCAGAACTTTGAGCTGTTTACCTATCTTGGTAAAGGCTGCAATAGCACGGTCTAATTGTTTCTTTGTATGGCCGGCAGAAACCTGAACCCTGATGCGTGCAAGGTCTTTAGGAACAACAGGATAATAGAAGCCTACTACATATATACCTTCTTCCAGAAGCTTTGCGGCCATTTGCTGAGAAAGTTTGGCATCGTAAAGCATTATGGCGCATATTGCACTCTGAGTGGGCTTTATATCAAACCCGGCCTTCTTCATTTTCTCTACAAAGTATGCAGTATTTTCGTGCAGCTTGTCTTGCAATTTGTTGGTACGGTTCATCATGTTGAACATCTCAATACCGGCAGCCGCTACCATAGGAGGGATAGAATTTGAAAAAAGATAAGGGCGGGATCTCTGTCGGAGCATTGCTATGATTTCCTTCTTTCCTGTTGTAAATCCTCCAACCGCACCACCAAAACTCTTGCCGAGAGTTCCGGTTATAATTTCTACTTTTCCTCTAAGCTTAAATAGCTCAGTGGTTCCTCTTCCGGTTCTCCCAACAACGCCCGCAGAATGGCTTTCATCTACCATAACCATAGCATTGTATTTCTTAGCTAAGGCATATATTTTATCTACAGGAGCAACATTACCATCCATAGAAAAAACACCGTCTGTTACAATTATTCTGTAGCGTTGTTTCTGAGCTTGCTTCAGACACATTTCAAGCTCTTTCATATCTGCATTGGCATATCTGTAACGAACAGCTTTACAAAGTCTTACGCCATCTATGATAGAAGCATGATTTAGTGCATCTGAAATAATAGCATCTTCTTCTGTGAATAGGGGTTCAAAAACACCACCATTTGCATCAAAGCAAGAGGTGTAGAGAATAGTATCTTCTGTTCCGAAAAATTCAGAAATCTTTTCTTCTAATTTTTTCTGCAAATCTCCTGTGCCGCAGATAAATCTTACGGAACTCATTCCGTATCCGTGGGTATCGAGAGCTTTTTTAGCAGCGTTGATGAGTCTTGGGTTATCAGATAAACCAAGATAGTTGTTTGCGCAGAAGTTTAAAACCTGCTTTCCGCCGGCAACGGTGATATCTGCTCTCTGAGGAGAGGTTATAATTCTTTCTTCTTTATACAGGCCTGCCTTTTTGATAGAATTGAGCTCTGTTCTAAGATGAGACTGAAAATCTTTATACATATATCTTTATTTTTTAGAGTTGCTTGATGGGGCAAAAGTACGATTTCTAAAAAAATAATGCTAATTTAGCAACCGATAATTGACACAAAATATAGAATTATGGAAATAAATTTAACTGATTCTAATTTCAAGGAAGTTGTTTTAGACAGTAAACTTCCTGTTCTGGTAGATTTTTGGGCTACGTGGTGCGGTCCTTGCCGTATGGTGGCTCCTATAGTAGAAGAACTGGCAAAAGAGTATGAAGGACGGGCAGTTGTTGCAAAATGCAATGTAGATGAGGCACAGGAAACTCCTGTAAACTACGGCATAAGAAATATTCCTACTCTTCTGTTTTTCAAAAATGGAGAACTCAAAGACAAGATGGTAGGCTCAAATACTAAAGACGCCATAGAGGCTAAGCTAAAAGCTTTGCTTTAAGAAATCATAAACTAAACACATTATGAAAAAAACAACAAAATTTGCATTTGCATGCGCAATTCTGCTATTTACTTTTATAGCGGCGCCAAAAGCTTCTGCGCAGTTTGGTATAAAGGCTGGTATATATACAACCAAGTTTTCTGCCATTAAAGATTTTAAACTTAAAGATAATGTTGGTTTTCAGGCCGGTGTTCTTTACCAAATACATCTCACTCCGGGTATGGTAATACAGCCGGAACTTTTGTATGTTTCCAAGGAGGCCAGACTTGAGGCTAAAGCTACAGGCGATCCAACAAGCAACGGGAAATACAGTATGCAGTTTATTCAGCTCCCAGTGAGTTTGCAGTATGGGCCTAACTTAGTAGTAGCCAGGCCTTTCGTTCAAGTGGTGCCTTATATAAGTTATGCTCTCGGAAAGAGTAATAACGTTGGTCATTGGGACGATATAAACAGATTTGCCGGCGGTATAGGTGTGGGTGCCGGTGTGGATGTATGGCGCTTTCAGTTTAATGCAAGATACAACTGGGACTTTACCAGAGTGGGCGATGGCGACAAAGGCATACCTGTAGCCGGCGACGAATGGAAAGCATCTAAGGGTAGAGGTATAGAATTTTCTTTAGCCTATACTTTTTGATATTTAATGGCTGATTCAGATAACGCAATAGTATATTTAGGGTCTGACTTTGAAAAATATCGTCAGACCCTATATTTAGCAATCCACTCAAACGAACCTTATCTTGAGCAGATTAATAGGTACGTGTTGGGGAGCAGGGGTAAAGAAATCCGTCCCGTGCTTTCTTTGCTTGTGGGTAGATGTTGCGGAAATCTGAATGCAGAAAGTTTTTATTGTGCGGCTGCCGCCGAAATGCTACACACCGCAACCTTGATGCACGACGATGTTGTAGATGAGGCCGGTATGCGTCGTGGGCACCTTACTGTTTCTTCTAAGTATTCTCCGGGAGCTGCTGTTCTTACAGGAGATTTTTGGTTAAGCCGAGCTCTCGCTATTTTAACCGCCCACTGTAAGCAAGAGAATATATTGAACTTTGCCAAGGCAGTGCAGCAGATGAGTGAAGGAGAATTATTGCAGTTGCACAAAGCCGAGAATCTTGATACCACAGAAAAAGAATACTACAACATCATATTTGGCAAAACAGCAGCCTTGTTTCTCGCAAGTCTTAAATCCTCTGCCTCTGCCGTAGGAGCGGATGCAACTACTATTGAAGCTGTAAGTGTTTATGCAGAAAACATAGGCATGGCTTTTCAGATTAGAGATGATATTTTAGATTATTCTCTACATTTTAAAACCGGCAAACCAGCGGGTGCAGACATAAAGGAAAGAAAGCTTACTTTGCCATTATTGGGAGCCTTGCAGCAGAACGAGCAGTCTGCCAAACATATTTTATCTGACATAAAGCGTATTGGCGGAGTGGAAAAATTGCAGGAGGAGGATATTGTTAAAAAAGTTATCGAATTTGTTCACACGCACAACGGCATAGAGTATGCCCAGTCTAAATTGGAAAGTTTTATATCGTTTGCCATAAGGGCATTAGAACCACTTCGTGCTTGCCAAGAGAAGGAAATGCTTAAAAACTACGCAATATACATAGGCGAACGTAGCAAGTGATTTTCTATCTTATTCTTCCGGAAATCCTGCCTTTTTTTTCTGCTTCCATCCAAAACTCTACATTCCATAACGGTTCCACCAGTGGCTTTGTTCTTGGAGAATCTTTTCCTTCTAAACAAAAGCAAGTGTATGTAATTGGCAATCCCATCTTCAGAAAATACTGCTCATAAAAGGTTTGAACAGATTTTAGCTCTGCCGGAAACAGAGGGTTGGTTTCGGTATAAATATCTGTGCTGTAACATATTTCTTTGAGCCCATTCTGTTCTATTAAGGCTCTTGTGTATTGGTGCAGAAACCGGCTGTCGGTTTTTAAATGAACTAAACCATCTAAGGCCAGAAACTTTCTATATCTTTCTAAAAACATAGTGCTGGAAAGCCTTTTTCTTGGAGAGCGTAGCTGAGGATCTGCAAATGTTATCCATATAGAGTCTATCTCTTCTTTACCAAAGAGCCATTCTATAAAATCTATGTTGGTGCGGATGAATCTTACATTCTGTAAAGCACTTTCTTCTACGGTCTTAGCGCCTTTCCAAAGCCTGGCTCCCTTAATGTCTATGCCAATGAAATTTCTTTGTGGATAGAGCTTAGCCATGGCAACCGTGTATTCTCCCTTGCCGCATCCCAATTCTAAAGTAATTGGATTGTTGTTGCCAAACACATCTTGTTTCCATTTGCCCTTTAGAAAGTAGTCTGTTCTAAAGACCTCTTGCATATCTGGTTGAATAAGGCACTTGAAGGTTGAATTCTGTCGGAACTTTTCCTGTTTGCCTATGCTGCTCATATTATTGCGACTATGAATTAATATCTGTAGTAATGGCAATACCCATTCCCTGAATGGTGTTGTATATAGGGTTGTCTTCAGGAGCTCTGCGGATATATATATGCCATAATCCTTCCATATTGAACTGTGTACTCTCTATATACGGCCATTGAATCTGATATTCTCCATTTTTCTCAATAATAGAGCCTTGTTGTAGATTAAGAATAGCGGTATCTCTATAAGATCTTCCAGAAGGAGATTCAAAAGTAATAAAGACCACAAATTCCGATACGGTTTCTCTAAAGGCAGGCTCTGTGGTTTGGGCTTGCAGAAAAAAAACGGTGCTGTGGGCGGGTTGGCGTAAGTCTATAGACAACTTTAGGGTATCGTTGAGTTTCCAGCCATCGAGCCCCTCTACATTTGCAAAGGACTTTTCTTTTAGCGGCTCGCTGCAAGAAAAAGCTAACAGCAAACCGATAAAAAGAGAAAAAACCAGAGCTTTATTTGTCATTTTTTCTTTGGTTGTTTATGACGTGGCTTTCCGCTTCTTTTCTTCTTTTTTACATCGTCAAATCTGGTAATACTATCTTCTCCTGCAGCACTTTTGAAATCTATAATCTTGTCTTTTTTGGCTCCTGATATGGCAGATATAGATGCTCCTTTTTTACCAGAGCGGTTAAGTTCTTGTATTTCCGCAATTTTATCTATGGTAACAGGGTAGGCTTCGTCTGAATCTCTATCTACATAGCATAGCCATATAACTCCTTTGAGAACATCCGATTTTACGGCCTTTACGTCTCCGTCTTCCAAGTGAAGATGTTCTGTAAGACGAGGCATTTTTTCCTTTGCATCTAAGTAAACAGGAGCCTCGTAATTTATACAGCATTTGAGCTTTCCACACTGGCCGGCCAGCTTCTGAGGGTTGAGAGACAAATCTTGGCACCGAGCAGCTGCAGTTGTGATAGACTGAAAATTATGCATATATCTGGAGCAGCAGAGAGGCTGTCCACAAACTCCTATGCCGCCAATTAAACCGGCTTCTTGGCGAGCTCCTATCTGCTTCATCTCTATCCTGATATGGAATTCTTCTGCAAAGTCTTTTATCAACTGGCGGAAATCTACACGTCCATCTGCAATGTAGTAGAAAATGGCTTTAGTTCCATCTCCCTGAAATTCAACATCTCCAATTTTCATTTCAAGACCAAGCTTTTCCGCAATTTCTCTGGCGCGTATCATTGTTTTATGCTCCCTTGCAATAGCTTCCTGCCATTTTAAAATGTCTTGCGGCTTGGCCTTTCTGTATATTCTTTTGAATTCGTATGAATTATGCTCTATTTTATTTCTCTTTAGCTGATGTGCAATCATTGCCCCGGATAAGGTAACAAATCCTACATCGCATCCATTTTGTGCTTCCGTAACAACAAGATCTCCCTGCCTTATTATTTGCCCGGAAGTGTTTAGATATATGCCTTTTCTGGTATTCTTAAATCTGACTTCAAACAGATTTTCCATTTCACTGTCTGGAATCCCTTGTAGCCAGTCAAATACGCCTCTTTTACAGCATCTTGGATTATAGGAGCAAGAGACCTGTCCGTCTGTTTCAACGCAAGTCTGGCATCCGCGGTGGCAATCAAAAACAATATCTTTTTTTGTCATAAAGTCAGGAGTTTTGGTAGATAGCATTGCATAAATCGCTGAATACAAACTTTGCATTCACATTTCGTTGTATGCATTCTATGGCGTTATTTAATATATCGTAATATTGTTGAAATACTTCTGTATTTAGCTGTTTTGCAATATCTTCTATGGATTGTGCGTGGCTTGGGTTTATATAGGCAATGTCTTTTTTCCCAAGGCTGAGCATATATAGTTGTCTGAGAATTTTTAGTGCGTTAATACAAAAATTTTTCTGAGACTCTTTTCCTCTTTTTGCAAGATCGGACGCAATAGCAATAAGTGAAGTAAGATCTTTATCTATGGCAAGGTGGAGTATTTGCAGGAAGTTATCAATATCTTCTTTTTCTTCTTCTTCCTCGTTAATCAACTCTACGGCTCTCCCTAAGCTGCCTTGCGAGCACTCCGCCCAAAGCTGGGCTTCGGCAGAGTCTATATTGTATTTTTCTGCAATAATAGCGGCTAAAATATCTTTGTCAATGGGAGGTACGTCTATTTGGCGGCATCTGCTTTTTATTGTTTGGATAATCTTTCCCGGTTCGTGGGTAATCATCAGAAAATAAGTATCCGCAGTAGGTTCTTCTATGCTTTTTAGCAGTTTGTTTGCAGCATCGAGATTCATTCTTTCCGGAAACATTACCAGCACAACCTTTGCTCCACCCTCATAAGAACTGAAACTCAACTTGTCTATAAGCCAATTTGCTTCATTTACTCCAATAAACCCAAGTTTATTATCGAGCTCCATGGCCTTGTATAAGTCTTTCTCGCTGAAATATGGGTTTTCTTTTACCAGCTTGCGGAAGAGCTCGTAATATGCGCCTATGGAAACTTTCTTGCCTTTTTCAATAATCTGAGTAGTGTTTATTGGAAAGACAAAATAAAAGTCGGGATGAGTAAGGTTGCGTATTTTTATGCAAGAAGAGCAAACCTGACAGCTATCATCTGTGGGCAGACTTTGTGGTTCGTCTCCAAATAAACCTTTAACAACCCATGTGTCATCGCCGCTGGCAAGGGCTTTTCTGGTTTTACAGAAAAGAAACTGAATGGTTGCCAAAGCTATAGGTAAAGCTCCGTATCCGCTTTGTTCTGAGAAAAGTATAGCGTGAGGCATACGTTCTTGTTGAACCATATTCCTCATCATGTTTACTAACTCTTTATGTCCGGGAATCTCAGAAAAAAGCATACTGCTGCAAAATTACAAATCGTTTTTATTTATTTGAAATTTTATTGTGCAAGAATACTCATTTCGCATTTGTTGCAATTGAACTCTATAGGTAGTTTTACAGTTCCGTTTACCAGAAACAACTTTTTGCCATCGTTTGGGCACATAGCAAGCTGGTATCTTATGCAGTACTTGCACCTCATAAGAACAGCATTTTGTGGCGGCTGCTGTTCGTATGCAGGCTCTATGTTTGGTATGCCGATTTTTTTATAAACGGCAGCCGATAAACTATTGGAACAGTTGCTTAGATAGGAGTTGCTGCACACTTGGGCAAAACTCTGTTGTGCAGGAATTGTTGCCCCATCACGGCTTCTGTTGGTTTGGTATGTTTCTGCCTTTTTCTTTCTATCTTCTTCCAAAAAAGATTGCAGATAAATAGCCAACTTATTTCTTATAGCATTCAAAGAGGCTGTTTTATAAAAATAAAATACATCTGCCTCTATATTGTTTACAGCAAACGAAAAATGTAGCGATATTCTGCCAAACTGCCGTTTTACCAGTTCTTTTGCAGCCTGTGGATTACGGGCTGTATCTGCCTTAATTTCAAAAGATTTGGTTACTCTGAAATCTTCTGCAAAGGCAGTAATGTTTATGCAATTTGGAAGTAGCACAATATCTAATAAAACATCTATGAGTCTTTGTGGTACCGTATTTATCTGTTTTTCAAAATTGGAATCGAAGTTTCTATAGATGCTGTCGCCCTTTTTGAAGTCGGCCTGTTTTGTAAAAAGCTCCACAGAATTTGCGGTACAGCTATTTGCCCTATTGCCGCTTGTTATTCTTCCGTGCCCGGCAAAACAGAGTCCGTCTGAATTGTGTATCTCTTTTTGGGGAGCGGCTGGGTTATACGTAAAGCATACAAACGAATTTCCTCCTCCTTTAATATCGGTAACGGTACCAATATATTCTCCCATGCCTTTGGCGGATTCGCGGCTTTTGAAATCGCCTCTTTTCCCATTCAGGAAAAATTCTGTATAGCCCCTGTTAAAAGTTTTATCTGCGTTAGGAACAAAACTACAACGACTTTTGCCATAGGCGGTTCTTCTAAAGTTTTTGCCATCTAAATTTTTTTTTGCAAGAATTTCTTGTATGGCGAGGTCATATTTTCTTACAATGTTTTTAACGTATGAAATGTTTTTCAACCGCCCTTCTATCTTAAAAGACGAAATGCCGGCATCTATCAAGTCTGAGATTCTGTCTGATAGGTTTAAGTCTTTAAGAGAGAGCAGATGTGCTTTTGAAGTTATAGTAGTTCCGTTTTCGTCTATCAAGTCATATTCAGAGCGGCATACCTGAGCGCATTCTCCACGATTGGCACTTCTGCCTGTCAGATAGCACGAAAGATAGCATTGCCCACTATAACAGACACATAAAGCCCCATGTACAAAAAACTCCAGAGGAACAGAAACAGCCTTACGAATTTCACAAATCTGTTCTAAAGAAAGTTCGCGGGCAAGAATCAATCTTTCAAACCCCAATTTTTCCAACAACTGAGCTTTTTCGGGGGTGCGGATATCGGTTTGAGTAGAAGCGAATAAAGGAATAGGTGGGCGGTTCATTTCGAGCAGAGAAAAATCTTGCGCAATAATGGCATCCACTCCACAGTTATAGGCTTCCCACATGTAGTTTTGGGCCTCTGATAACTCGTTCTCATATAGAATGGTATTTAAGGTCAGAAAAACCTTGGCGCCATATTTATGAGCATAAGAGCACAGGGTGGCAATGTCTTCGAATGAGTTTCCGGCTTGTTGTCTTGCGCCATACTTTTGGGCAGCAATATAAACAGAATCGGCACCGCAGTTTATGGCCGCGATACCGATTTCTAAGTTTTTTGCAGGAGAAAGAAGTTCTATCTCAGGCATATATATTAGCAACCAAGTTTTGCAACTTTGGCTTTTGCATTTGCTCCAAATTTGGCGTCGTTAACTATTTTCTTCAAGAAGGTACAAGCTTGAGCCTTGTTGCCCAAATTTTCGTAGCAAGTGCCTATCATATAAGTGAACTGGTTGTTTGAAGGAGCATTCTTCAAGTGTGTAGCAGCTTTAGACCAGTTTTTCAAGTTGTAAGCAGAAACTCCGGCTATTTGGCTTGCAGAAGGATTGGCTCCAAAAGCAAGAGCTTTTTCTGCAAAGGTTATAGCATCTTTAAAGTTCTTTGCCTTGTAGTTATCATTGGCGTTGTTTATAAACATACCTATAAGAGCTTGTTCAGCCTTATCATTTCCGAGTTCTTTTGCCTTTAGGAGAGCCTTCTCGGCTTCATCTGTATTGTCTGCACTGTTATGAGCCATGCCTAAATAGAGGTAGGCTGTAGCATTCTCAGGGTTAAGTTCTACAGCCTTGCCAAACAAGCTAATAGCTTCTGCTGTATTACCATTGTTGAGAGCATCTGCTCCTGCTTGCATAGGAATTTGAGTAAGGGTAAGCTCTGCTTTTTTGGCAATATCTTCATTACCGAATTGTCTGCCGAGAGTAACAACTTCCTTAAAAATTTCTTCTGCCTTGGCATAATCTTTTGCGCCAACGAGTTTTCCTGCAGCAGCAAGAAGTATTTGAGGTATCATATCCTTGCAGTTGGCAACCATTTCAGCACCCTCTTCTCCAGCTCCTTCTGCAATTTTAAGAGCCTCTTTGAAGTTCTTAACTGCTTCTAATTCATTGCCAGCCTGATATGTTTCTACAGCTTTCTGATACAGTTCTCCGGCCTGATTCATATCCTGAGCAAAAACATTTCCCGCAAACAGAGCCACTGTTGCGGTTAAAACAATTCTAACAAATCTTTTCATCTCTATCAATTTTTTGTTCTAAACGTTCTTTCCTATGAGCGAATGCAAAAATAAAAAAAATGAACATACAAGGCAAACGCTGCAAATTTCCGTATAATTCTTAATTTTGCAACAATACCGACAATTATGAAAAAACTATATCGCATATTAGCCTTTATTGTTGCAGCCGTAAGTCCGTTACTGCTTTTTTCTCAATCTCCAACCAAAGATTTATCTGCTCTGCCAGAAGACCCAAGGGTAAAAAGCGGCACGCTCTCAAACGGCCTTTCTTATATCATTATCAAAAATCAGGCCCAAAAATCAAAGGCCACATTTTGTGTAGCGCAAAAGGTAGGTACTTCTTTAGAGAATGGCACAGACAGAGGCTCTTTTATGCTATTGCAACAACTTGCTACCAAGGGAACAAGAAATTTTGAAGGTTCTGCCATATCAGACTATCTAAAAACATTAGGTATGGAGGCAGATAATATGATTTTTTTAACGGGGGCAGATAGAGTTACTTATATGGTGAAGGATGTTCCGGTTGGTAGAAGCAATACCATAGACTCTTCTCTGTTGATATTGTATAACTGGATGAGCTCTATCAATGTAGATGAAGAAGATATAGATGCGGAGAGAAGTACTTTGGCCGGAAAGATTCTTAACAGCTGGACTCCTATCCGCAGAATGCAACATAAATTATTAACAGCGCTTTATCCAGACAGCCCTTATATCAATGGAATACAGCCTTCTGATATTAAGAGTATAAACACCATAAATTCTCGAGGCTTGCGTAGTTTTTACTATAACTGGTGTAGGCCCGAACTTCAGTGTGTAATTGTGGCGGGTGATATAGATCCGGCAAAGATGGAGACTCAGATTAAATCTGTATTCTCCACAATACCAAAACCATTGAAGAGCACAAAAAGAAATTTCTATTCTCCACAGCCATTTGAGGGAGTAAAGACTTTTGTTTTGCAAGACGATGAGTTTGACAAATCAATAGTTTCTATAAATCTGCTCAAGCAACCTCTGAAAGACAACTACAGAAAGACCAGCCTGCCTTTTATATTGGATTTTATGGATAATTCAATGATGCGTGTACTGCAAGACAGGATAAATGAAGCCATACTTAGAGAGAATTTACCTATTTACAATTTGAGTATTTCAAAAAACAGGTTCTTGGGGATAGAAAAGAGCAGTGCCATATCTATAGATTTTGAAACCTTGCCCTCTACCGTATATGCTTCAACATCATTCATTAGCGCACAAATAAAAAAGTTGTCCGATTCTGGAGTAGATTCTAAGGAGTTTGCAAAAACGGTTGAGCTTTATTGGAAAGAAATAGAGCACTTTTTTGATGGACGAGAAAGTGCCGGTAACGATATTTATGTTCAAAGAGCTCTTAGGGCAGCTTATGAAAACTATTCTATGGCGAGCACCGAACTGCAATTTGAAATAATGAAGCAGGTGTTGTTTTCTTTAGAAGCCAAGCAGTTTTCAGAATATATAGCCGCCGCCCTGCATCAAGAAGATAATATAGTGATAGCTTGTTATCTTCCAAAGGTAGAGGGGGTTGTCAATATATCAGAGGAGAGGCTCCTTACAGCTTATTCTCAGCCTCTCGACAAGCCGTTACAGCCAGGAGCCCACCTGCCGCAATGGCCTTCTGTAACCCCGGCCCTTGCTTCTACAATAGTTTCTGAAACAGAAGATTTACAATCGCATTCTAAAGTAATAGTTCTTTCCAATGGAGCAACCATTGTGTTGAAAAATGTAGAACAGGCTTCTGACACGATATTTTTTAGAGCGGTAAGCAAGGGTGGTTTTTCTTTAATAAAAGGAGCTTCTATAGGAAACCAAGAATATTACAATGGCCTGTTGGCGGTTGCAGAAATATCGGGAGTATCTTATGCAAATATGAATCGGCTATATGCCTATAACCACATGGGGCTTACATCTAAAATAACCCAAAACACAGAAAAATTGGAGGGCTTTACCTTGCCGTCTGGGGCAGAAATGTTTATGCAGGCCATATACCTTAACATGACAGCTCGGAAACCAGATATGTCTGCCTTTGAAATATATACCAGAAAAATAATCAACGACATGCAGTTTACCAACTTGTCGCCTCAGGCTGTTTTCAGAGATTCTGTTACATACTACAGAAACTCCAATAAGCAGTTTGTTGCAGGCATGGCAGAAGAAGAAGTTTCTTCTTACGACAAGGCCAAAATTCACGATATAGTTTCTGCAAGGTTTTCTAATGCTGCAGATTTTGTGTTTATCTTTGCCGGCAAAGGGGCGCATCTATATAAAGATTTAGCAGTAAAATATATAGGTGGCCTTCCGTCTAAGCCTTCTGAAAAAGAAAACTGGCAGGTTGTTCCAAATTATCTTGCCAAGGGCCGGCAGGAAAAACGGTTTCTTGTAAAGATGAATGTGCCTCGCAGTTATGCAAGCTTAACCCTGTCTTGCGCCAAAGATTTAACTGCAAAGAACTATGTTCTGTCCAAAATGCTGGAAACCTATATAGAAGGTATATTCAAAAGAGACCTGTACACAAAGGTACCTCTCTATAACATAAAGACTTCTGCAGAATATTATCCGGAGCAAATATCTATAGCAGACATTGTTTTTGAAACAGATTCTGCCAGCGTACATTCTTGTATAAATACATTGTTTGAGAAGCTTTCTGCCTGTGCTAAGGGCAAGCTCTCGGCAGAAGAAATGGCTGCTTGCCAGAGAGTTGTAAAAGATAAGTATTTATACTATTCTTCTACAGGCCGCTATTGGTTAAATATACTGGAACTGAAATACATGTCTGGTAAAGATTTTTCTTCTGCAACACAGGACTTGCTTTCTGGAATAACTAAGGCAGATTTCTGTGCTTTTGTAAAGGAGATTATCTCAGCCAACAGAATAACGGTGGTAATGGACGGAACAACTGCAGATATTCCAACTATTCAGTTGTTGCAAGAAAACGAATTCATAAAACAATTCTTTGATATCTAAAAAGCATGATAAAAAAGAACCCATTATGGTTATAGAAATTGGTAACTGCCTTGTAAGCACAGAAATACTTACGGAATACTTTTGTTGCGACTATCAAAAATGCAAGGGATGTTGCTGTGTTGTGGGAGATAGTGGAGCCCCGCTAAGCAAAGCGGAGGGAGAGAGCTTGCAGAGGCAGTTGCCGGATTATGAAACCTATTTGGCGGCAGACGGCAAGGCTGAATTAACAGAACAAGGCTTTTATGTAACAGATATAGATGGAGATATGGTAACTCCTCTTGTGAGGTCGGATGGCAGGTGTGCCTATTCTGTTACAGACAGTAAAGGCTTTACCTTTTGTTGTGTAGAGCGTGGTTTTGAGAAGTTTAACAGAGGAATACGCAAGCCGTTTTCGTGTTGGATATTTCCTATAAGACTAAAAGAGTTCAGTACAGGATTTACAGGCCTTATGCTAAGTAGAGAGCACTTATGTTCAGAAGCTTTTGCCCTTGGGCGTAGTAAGAAAATAAAAGTATATCAGTTCTTGCAAAAACCCATAGAAGCTCGGTTTGGCAAAGAGTTTTTTGAAGAGCTGTGCAAGGCAGAAAAAATGATGGCAGAAATTTAAAAGCCTCTGCTCATTTAACTTCTTGAGAAGTGGCTAATAATTTTAGGGCTTGTTCGTAATCTTCGTCGTTAACTACCAGATCTATAGATAGTTTATACGAAATGCCTGCATAAGGCATATTTTGATGCAATACTTCTGCCTGTATGCCATGGCTTTCCAACATAGCCTTATCTATGTTGGCAGTCATTGGATTAAGATATTTCTTTACTGTCTTCATCTTGTGTTAGCACTCGTTCTATTCTCATGGCCACCCTCACAACATCTTTTCGTTGGCCTTCTATGGTTAGCATACCATCGGATTCTGTGAGGGTTACAGCATCTTCTCCCAACCTTAAAATTTTTACTATTGCGCTTTTGTTGCGGAACCTCATATAATTATGAATATTCTGAGAATCAGTCTCTTCTACCAGATTCATATCGTTGAGGGCATTAACAATGGTCTGCCTTTTTGTAATAAGTGCATCTCCTATGGCTACGTCTTTTTTACTGTATCCGATAAGGGGATATACAACAGCATAGGCTCCGAAAAATATCAGCACCTTGGTGAGGTTGCCTTTGAACAAATCCCAAGGTTTGAGGTCAGGCTCGTGCTCAGAAGTGTAGAACATGATGAGCACTACAGCACAAAACAAAAAGCCCACAAGAAAGAGGCATTTAATAGAACGCAAGATATATTTTCCCATAAAAGAAAAGCGTATATGGTTTATGACGCAAAAATAACGATTTTTATTGCTATTTTTGTAGTTGACAGTTAAAATTAAATGTTATGGAAAAGAATCTGAAGATTATCATAGGTGTGCTCTCTGCAGTGATTCTCATTTTGGCTGGAATTCTGATTGCACAAATGTCAAAGAAAACAGAGATAAAAGAAACAGCTATGGAGCTTGCTGTAGATAAACAGGCTCTTACAGATCAGATGACGCAGTTGCAGCAAGACTATGCCTCTCTGTCTTCCACAAACGATACGATAAACACGCAGTTGCAGATAGAGAGAGAAAAGGTGGCAGAACTCATAGAAAAAGTAAAAAAGACAGAAGCTTCCAACCAAGCCCAACTCCGCAAATATGAGAAAGAACTTGGCACTCTCAGATCTATAATGAAGAGTTATATCAAGCAAATAGATTCTCTGAATCAGATGAATATAGCTTTAAAAGAGGAGGTTTCCGAGGCAAAGAAACAGGTGGAAGAAACTTCTGCTAAGAACGAGGCGCAAGCAAAAAAACTTGAGGCTCAGGCTAAGAAACTCGATGAGGGTTCTGTTGTTAGAGGACGCGGTGTATCTCTTGTAGCCCTCAATGGTAAAGGCAGAAGCACAGACCGTTCCAGCCGTACAGTACAATTCTGTACCAACCTGTCTCTTGTAGAGAATTCTATTGCTGAAACAGGTCTTATGACAGTTTATGTTAGAATAAAAGATCCGGAAGGAATACTCATGGCAGATCAATCTCAGCAGATGTTCACTTTTGGTGGAGAGCAGATGATATGTTCTGCTTCTCGCGAAGTGGATTATCAAGGAGAAGAACTTGAGGTAAGTATATATTTTACTCCGGGAGTAGAACTTACAAAGGGAACCTACACAGTAGAAGCATATAGCACCAAAGGGAAACTCGGATCTGCGGAGATAAGGCTTAAATAAAAGCCAAATGGCCGGAATATATCTGCACATTCCTTTCTGCAACTCAAAGTGCATATACTGCGGATTTTATTCCGTTGTTTCAAAGACTTATGTAGGCAAATATATTTCTGCGCTTGAAAGAGAAATGTACGAGCGCAGAAATTTTTTTTCATCTCTATACAAGGCAGACAGAACCATCAGAACTCTTTACATAGGAGGTGGCACTCCATCTGTATTAGAAGTAGAAATGTTAGATAAAATTCTGATTGCACTCAAGCAAACATTTCTTTTTCCAAGTACAGCATTTAGTACAGAAAATCCAGATAAATTTGAATTTACCATAGAGGTAAATCCAGACGATATAACCATGGAATATGCTATTGCCCTGAAAAAGATAGGAGTAAACAGAATAAGTATGGGGGTGCAGTCTTTTTCAGACACTCATTTAAGATGGATGAGCCGCCGCCATACGGCTGTAGAGGCAATAGAAGCTTTTTACGTGCTTAGAGAAGCCGGATTTAGAAATATCAGCATAGATTTAATCTTTGGATTTCCAGACCTTTCAATGGATCAGTGGAAGTATAATATTGAGCGAATCTTGAATCTTATGCCAGAACATATATCGGCTTACCAGCTTGGAATAGATGCAGATACCCCATTGGAGAAAAAACTGAAAAGCGGAAAACTCTCTTTGCCTTCGGACGAACTATGTGCTAAAATGTATGCCGAACTTCAACAAGCTCTTATGGCAGGCGGATATGAGCAATATGAGGTGTCTAATTTTGCGCTAAGTTCTGCTAAGGAAAATCGTAGCCGCCATAATTGCTCTTACTGGGCAAAAGTTCCTTATTTGGGATTAGGGCCTGGTGCTCACTCATATATAGGCAGACACAGAGAGTGGAACTTTCCTAACATAATATCTTATTGCAATCACACAACGCTTGTTCTAAGAGAGGGCGAGAATCTTTCTCCGCAAGATGTTTTTAATGAAGGACTTATGCTGGGGCTTAGAACTGCTGATGGCGTGTCTTTAGAAGCTTTGTGCGCTACCGATCCACAGGCTCCTGTTTTTATCCGGAGCATACTTCCTACGATAGAAGAGTTATGCAATAAACAATGTTTAATTATGACTCAGAGCGGGCGAATAAAAATACCACCTGAAAAACTATTTGTTTCAGATGGTATTATAAGAGATTTATTTGTTTGCTAATTACGCAGTGCAAAAACCATTGGCAACAAGATAACCCTTGGTGGCAACGGCCACAAATATCAAAACAATTACAGTAGCATAGATGTAGCCAATCCACTGCAATCTTTTCAGCCACTTATTGTTGTTCATGCCAATAGAGTGAAATGCACTCCAGAAACCGTGAATCAGGTGTAACCACAAGAAAACAAACCATACAAGATAAAGGATATAGACATGTAGTCTTCCAAAGGTTTTGATCATTGCTTCTGCTCCGGATAAAACTTTATCTTCGTTACCTGTAAGATCTTGCAATTGCATGTCTGCCCAAAAATCTGTAAGGTGTAGCGCCAATCCTATCAGAACAAAGATACCGAGAACAATCATATTCTTAGAAGCTAAATCGGCCTTGGTTTTGTTGGCTACAGCATATCTTTCCTTACCGCGGGCTTTGTAGTCCTGTATGTAAAGAATAAAGGCATAGACTATATGAACAACAAACCCTAACGCCAAAACAGGCACCATTACGGTTACTATGGGAAGGGCCATAAATTCACATACTGCATTAAAATTCTCTGCTCCGTTAGGGAGTAAGTATGCTCCGTTACAAACAGCATGAAGGGTTAGAAAAAGAATCAGGAACAAACCGCTTAAACTCATTATAACCTTCTTGCCGATGGATGTTTTTAGTATGTTTGCCATATCTGTACTTTAAATAAAACGCTGCAATATACACACGATTTTTCTCATTAGCAAAGAAAAGCGAAGGGCTTATTGCAAACAGATTGTGTGAGATTATTTTATAAGGGAATAGTTCTAAGGCGTAGCCTGCATGCTTCTGTTTGGTGTTGGTTCTCGGGTAGTTGTTGTAGTATTTTAAAATTGTAGTCTGTGGTTGCAGGAGCAATAGACGTTGCAGCAGTTGCCGTAGCGGCAGAGGTAGCAGAAGTTGTAGCTTCTTGGCATGGTATTACATTGGGGTACATGTTCTTAGCGGGGCTCTGAAGTATAAGCAGAGGAACCTCCGGCCTTCCTTCGGCTACATAGGCAATATCAAGACGCTGAATGTTGTTCTCTTTATGCCAAGAGAGAGTGAACAAGTCCAGAATATGGTCTAAGTAACGCATAGAGTTAATGTGCCCATTAAAATCCACATCGCTGAAATAGGTATTAACTTCTCTGACAAGAGAGGTTTCTTCTGTATTTATTTGAATTCTAACCGGCTTTGTTATAGGCACTTCTATATACTCGGAAGAATCTGGCAATACTATAAATTCTTGAATAGCACCATCTTTAAATTCCAGTAAATTAACCGGATGGCGGGTTGTGGTATCTATCATTGCCCACACGCTACGTCCCCAACCGAGCACCTCCCCGGTGGCATCTACGCTTATCCTAAAATTACGGTTAGTAAACAGAGGGTGTACTTTTTCCACCCAAGTTTCTACGGCTATAACTTCGTGTCGAGATGGTATTCTTGCCATTTCTACCGCCAATCGGGATAAAACCCAAGTTTTGCCGCAAGAATTAAGGTAATCTGTGCCGTAACCTCTTTCAGAAGAATGATAGTCTGCAGCACTTAACATTGTGTTTACAAGAAAGCTGAACCTTAACATCTTGCGCAGATTGCACTGGTACTGCTCCACCTTGAATATGTAGCGTCCCTTTTTAGGAATGTTAGAGAATAGTTTACTCATAAAAGCTCCACTTGATAAGCCAGATGAGCAAAGCCTATAACTGTTTGGCTTACCATAATCTGTTAAAAAATCAGACCGTCATTATTTCTTTCTCTTTGGCCGCAACAAGTTCATCTACTTTTTTGGAGAAGGTGTCTGTATGTTTCTGGATTTCAGTTTCTGCATCTTTGCAAATATCTTCTTCCAAGCCGTCTTTCTTAAACTTCTTGTGAGCCTCTACCACATCGCGCCTTGCATTACGAATACTCATTTTTGCATTTTCGCCGGCAGCTTTAGCCTGTTTGCAAAGTTCTTTTCTTCTCTCTTCTGTGAGTGGCGGTATGTTTATCCTAACATTTTCTCCATTGTTAATAGGGGTGAACCCCAAGTTGGCATCCATAATAGCTTTAACTATGAGAGGTACCATTTTTTTCTCCCAAGGCTGAACCATCATACTTTTGGAGTCTGGAGTGGTTATAGATGCTATCTTAGGAATGGCGGTAGGGGTGCCGTAATAATCTACCATAACATTATTGAGAACAGCAGGATTGGCCTTTCCTGCCCTAAAGGTCTTGAGGTCTTCCTCTAAATAAGCAATGGCGTTCTGCATTTTTTCAACGCCTTGTGCAATGTTGTCTTTAGAAACCTGTATTTCCATATTGTCTTATATTTTATTATAATCTATTCATTAGTTAGATACGATGGTTCCCACATCTTCTCCGGCAAGCAATCTATTCAGATTCTTTGGGTCTGTCATATCAAAAACCACTATAGGAACATTGTTCTCTTTACAAAGAGTAAATGCTGTTTGATCCATCACTTTCAAATTGTCTGCCAAAGCTTTGTCAAACGATAAAGTGCTGTATCTTGTTGCATGAGGGTCTTTTTTAGGATCTGCAGTATAAACTCCATCAACTTTTGTGCCTTTTAAAAGTGCATCGGCCTCTATTTCACAGGCTCTTAAACTTGCAGCAGAATCTGTGGTAAAGAAAGGATTACCGGTTCCTCCTGTAAATATGGCAACTCCTCCCTTATTTAGAATCTCGATAGCTTTTTCTTTTGCAAAATGTCTGGCAAACGGTTCCATAGGATTTGGAGTAAATACTTCTGCCTCTACTCCACAATCGCACAGAAAAATGGCAAGAGCCTTGCCGTTGATAACCGTAGCTAACATGCCCATTTGATCTCCTTTAACACGATCGAACCCCTCTTTTACTCCATTCATACCCCTAAAAATATTTCCTCCGCCAACAACAATACCAATCTGAACCCCACTGCTAACAGCCTTGGCTATTTCTATGGCATAAGCTTTTATAACCTCCGAATCTAAGCCTTGTCCATCTGCTCCACCCATGGCTTCGCCACTGAGTTTAAGTAATATTCTTTTATATTTCATATATTACATGTGTTTATAACATCAGTTTTACAAACGTGATAACGGTTATCTTATTCGCCTTATTCATATAGTTGAATAAGATTTATTTTACTTGTTGTGTTAAGTTATTTTGTGCAGCCTATTCAACAATAGCTTGGATTCCAGGGAGAACCTTACCTTCGAGGCTTTCTAACATAGCACCTCCTCCGGTAGAAACATAGCTTACTTTATCTGCGTAACCCATCTGATTGACGGCGGCAACAGAATCTCCTCCTCCCACAAGAGTGAAAATTCCTTTTTCTTGTGTGGCTTTTGCCAGAGCTTTTGCTACATCGAGAGTGCCATGTGCAAAATTAGGCATTTCAAAGACTCCCACAGGGCCGTTCCAAAGAACGGTTTTAGAGTTGAGAATAACATCTTCTATCTGAACAAGAAAATCTGTTCCGGCATCCATACCCATCCAGCCTTCGGGAATTTCGTTTGCAAGGCATATCATTTTTAACGCATCGTTGCTAAAGCTATTAGCTGCAACAACATACTTTGGCAGGAACAATTTTACGCCTTTTTCTTGTGCAGCTTTCATAATACTGAGTGCTACAGGAATCTGATCGTCTTCACAGATAGAAGCACCTATTTTACCACCTTGGGCCTTGGTAAAGGTAAAGGCCATTCCGCCGCCAATAACCATGTTATCTACTTTATCTAAAAGATTTTGCAAGATACCAATCTTGGAAGAAACCTTGCTTCCTCCGATAATTGCGGTAACCGGATGCTGTGGCTCTTTTACAACTTTATCTATGGCTTTAATTTCGCCCTCCATAATAAAGCCGAACATTTTATCATTAGGGAAATAAGATGCTATTAGTGCCGTAGAAGCGTGGGCGCGGTGAGCCGTTCCAAAGGCATCGTTGATATAGCAGTCTGCATAAGAGGCAAGATGTTTTACAAATTCTTTCTGGCTTTCTTTTACCTTGGCCTTTGCTGCCTTTTTCTCATCTTCGGAAGCATCTTCGGCCAAGCCTCTTGGTTTGCCCTCTTCCTCAGCATAGAAACGGAGATTTTCTAAAAGCAGAACCTCTCCCGGCTTTAGTTCCTTTGCCATTTTATCTGCTTTCATGCAGTCTGTGCAGAAGAGAACCTTTTTACCTAACAACTCTTCTATCTTATAGATTATGTGTTCTAAAGAGTATTTTTTATCTACTCCTTTAGGTCTGCCAAGATGCGACATTAGGATAATAGAACCACCTCCGTCTAATACTTTTTTTATGGTAGGAATAGCGGCTCGGATTCTGGTGTCGTCTGTAACCTTAAAATTCTTGTCTAAAGGAACATTAAAATCTACTCTGGCAATAACTCTCTTGCCTTTAAAATCGTATGTATCTATAAATTTCTGCATGATACGGAATAGTTAAGTATTTGACATAAATTTTTGCAAGTAATGTTGCAGTAATATTGCAAAAATAACAATTAAGTTGAGAAACATTATCTTTGTAGAACAAGATTATGGCACAAACAGGTTACAGCATATCTATAGAGAGCCCCATCGGATGGAAAGACTATGAGATAATAGACTCTGGAAACGGCTACAAATTAGAGCGGTTTGGAGAGTTCATAATGTCCAGGCCGGAGCCAAAGGCACTGTGGAACAAGAGCCTCAGCGATGCACAGTGGAGAAAGATGGCTCATACAGTTTTTCATCCCGGAGCAGGTTTTGGCAAGGCTGGAAAAGAAGATGTTGGAACTTGGGAGATGCTCAAGAAGATGCCAGATAGTTGGTTCATAGAGTACAAGGGTAAAGACCGCATAGCTTCCGAGTGGAGCAGTCTCAGACACGGAACTCCAGCCCCTGAAGTTGCCGGCTCTTGTGAGGCGGGCGGGCTGTTTATGAAGATGCGCCTTGGTCTTACATCTTTCAAGCATGTTGGTGTATTTCCGGAGCAGGCCTCAAACTGGGAGTGGATTTACAACCGTACCCAAATGCTGTGCAACGCTCTTCAAATCAGCCAACAGAAGCAACAAAATACGGAGAAAGAACATAATCGTGATAAAAACAACACTTCAGAGAAGAAGATAAGAGTTCTTAACCTTTTTGCCTACACCGGAGGGGCGTCTCTTGCTGCAAGATGTGCAGGCGCTGAGGTTACTCATGTAGATTCCGTAAAGCAGGTTGTTAACTGGGCAAAGGAGAATATGGCACTTTCTTCTTTGGACAACATACGCTGGATAGTAGATGATGCCCTAAAGTTTGTAAAGAGAGAAATCCGCCGTGGCAACATATACAATGGGCTCATTCTTGATCCTCCTGCATACGGCCATGGTCCTAACGGAGAAAAATGGAAGTTAGACGAGCTTCTGTTTGAGATGCTTACAGAGTGTTCAAAGATTATTGCAAAGGAACATTCTTTTGTAGTGCTGAACCTTTACTCCAACGGCTATTCAGCCCTTTTGGCGCACACCTTGCTCAAGAAGGCTTTTGGAGATTTTGGAAAAAACAGCCGCTCGGAAAGTGCAACAAGATACGAGTGTGGAGAACTGGTACTGGAAGACAGTTTTAGAAAGGTGATTCCTTTAAGTGTGTTTGCCAGAATGTTTAATCCGTAAAGTAAGGAACAGGTAAAGTTTGCAGATAGAATTTTTATATACAACAAGTCAAATAAAGGCAGATATGACATTGGCGAATGTTTTTAGCTTATTAGCTGTAAGATGGGATGTTAATCCGTATATTTTTTCTATTGGCGGATTTCAGTTAAGATGGTATGGTATTCTGTTTGTGAGCGGTTTTGTTTTTGGATATTGGCTGTTTGCAAAGTTCTATAAAAGAGAGGGATTGCCGTCTAAACTTTTAGACCCCATGCTGTATATGCTTTTTATATGTGCTCTTGTTGGAGCGAGGTTGGGGCATGTATTTTTCTATGAGCCAGAATTTTATCTTGCCAATCCTGGAGAAATTCTGAAGGTTTGGCACGGGGGGCTTGCCAGTCACGGAGGGGCTATTGCCATTCTTTTTGGAGTATGGTGGTATGCTCGCCGATACGGGAAAAAGTACAACATAGACTATGTGTGGACGGTGGATAGGCTTGCCATTGCTATACCTTTTGCCGGCATGGCGATAAGGCTTGGAAATCTCATGAATTCAGAGATATATGGCTATCAGACAAGTGTGCCGTGGGGTTTTATTTTTGTTCGCGATGGGCAAACCTTGCCACATCATCCTACTCAGCTATATGAGGCTCTGGCTTATCTGATGATAGGGCTTATACTGCTTTATTTATATGGCAGAGAGGCTAACAAAAGCGAAAATCGCAAGACAACGGCAATATACAGGGGCTTTTTATTTGGACTTTTCTTGGTACTGCTGTTTGGAGCCAGGTTTGTGATAGAATTTTTTAAGCTTCCTCAAGAAGGAACCGATGCAGCGGCCTCGGCAGCTGCAGCTGCAGCAGGTGGAACAAGGCTTCTGAACAACGGGCAACTTTTAAGCATTCCGTTTATTATTGCCGGACTCATATTCATAATATGGAGTTACAAGGCAAAGAAGCCTGTGTTAAGGTCTTAACTCCACCACAAAAGCTGTTTCTACAGTTTTAAATGTTTTAACAGGCGGGTGGTAAAGTGCGAGGTTCCTAAGTCGGTCATGTGATCTCCATCTACGGTATCTTCGTTATCTATTCCTCTTTTCTTAGAAACATTGATAAAGCGCAGGTTTTTGAGTGGTCCGGTATGGAACTCTTTTCCGGTGGCGTGGTTTTTTATTGTTGTTCCGTGCCTTTTAAGTCGCTTGTAAATGTCTTTGATTAGGATATTCTCCTGCACCATATCGTTGTTGTTTTCCGGCAGTATAAATTGCTTAGGGTATTCAAAGTTGTTTACGATATATACAGGCACATTTGGATTTGCATAGGCGATGCTTCCAATAAAATAATCAGAACTATCTCTTGTAGTAGCGTAGGTACAGTTTGGCAAACAATCTATTACAATAGCGGCAATTGCAATGGTTTTAATCCAGTCTGCCATATTACGATCCATTCTTCCGTTGCCGGAGAAGCCCAGGTTGATAACCGGCCTGTGTAGTTTTCTGGATATGATGGAAGGGTATGCCATTCCTGGTCTTGAAACGCAGCCGCCCTGTGTAATGCTTGTTCCGTAAAAAAGGATAGGGAGTTTGTTTTCTACAAGACTACCGGCAGGCGCATAGATGGTTGCAGTAGAATCTATGCCTATTGCCATTTCTTCTATGCCATCGTACAGAGGGAGATATATCATATACTCCCTTTTTTCTCCATTCATTTTTCTTATAAACACGTTAGAAGATTCTTTGCCATTAGGAAAGGCGGTTCCGGCAAATTTCCACTCTTTGTTTTTGTGGCAGACATACAGGTCCATTCCTTTAATTCCGGTGTGTGCCATGTGCGCCATGGCAAAATTGTAGGTTAGGGTCCATTTCGCACCAATGCACTGAGCATCAGTAGAGAAACGAATGGCAATGCCAGCGCCATCGCATCCGAGTTCCCAAAGCTCTTTCCTTACAACTCCCTTTAGTTTGTCTGGCAGGCGATAGTAGTAGCAGCTATCGTTTTGAGGTTTTTCTGCTTGTCCAATCATAACCGCATGTCCCTCAGCAATAAGTTGTTTTACATCATAATACTTTAATTCCGAAGCCTTTTGAGCATAGTTATTTTGCGCTACTGCAAGAACAGCAATCAGAAAAACTACTGAAAGGATTCTTTTCTTTTCAATCCCGATAAATCGCTTGATATTCATTACCTTCAAAAAATAGAATGACTTCATAATTATATAGTGTAATTCAAACTGTTATCCACTCAATCTTTATTCCCCTGCGCTCCATTCCGCGCAGCCAAGTCATCTGCCGCTTTGCAAACTGATGGATAGCAATGGCCAGATGCTCTTTCATGTAGTCATAGGAAATTTCGCCTGTAAGATATTGCGTGATAAACTTATACTCAAGGCCATAGTAGATAAGATCTTCTGGCTTTATACCCTTGTCTAAAAGAGCCTGAACCTCTTCCACCATACCGCTTTGGAGTCTTTCTTCCAGCCGCCGGTCTATCCTTTGATTGCGAACGTCCCTGTCTGGATTAAGTGCCAGATAGATGATTCGCTGAGGAAGGGTATTAGGTTTGCTGTCAAAGAAGATAGCTGCTGGCTGTGTTAAGTCTGATATAACAGATTCTCGGTTTGTGTCTGCCAAAGCGTTTTTACCTGCGGCGTTGTCTCTGTAATGTTCTGTACTTGGGGTATAGGCTCCGGCAAGTCTCGCATTCTGATTTTCGTAAGCAAGCTCTATTTCAATGGCTCGTATTACGCGTTTCTTTGTATCAAAGTCTGTGTTGTTGTGAGGGGTTGTGCCGTGTTTGGTCTTCAGGTTGGTGAGCATGGAAACAAGTTCGTCCATATTCTTTATTTCCAGTTTTTTGCGCAGTTCTGGATTTGGAGCAACTTCTTTTAAATCGTAGTCTTTACATACGGCTTCTATATAGAGCCCGCTACCTCCACACAGAATGGGAAAGATGCTGTTTTGTTTGAGCTGTGAATAGACTTTCCGAAAATCTCTCTTGTAGTGGAATAGATCGTATTTTTCTCCTGCCTGTGCTATGTCTATGAGGTGGTACGGAATTTCTCCGTATTCGGCAATATCTTTACCTGTACCTATATCCATTCCTCTGTAAACCTGTCTGGAATCTGCGCTGATTATATGGCACCCGTTATAAGGAAAACACTCTCTTTCATCGGCTATGATAGGTCCTTCGGTAAGACGGCAAAGCGAGTTTATCCATCGGGCAAGCCTTACCGCAAAAGCCGTTTTACCAGAAGCCGTTGGCCCCATAACTACAAGCATATCGCAGTCTAACCATTCCCTTTTGAATCCATCTTCGGTCATATTATCTGTTCTTATTTGGCGTCTGCTATACGGCTAAAATAAGTCATGAAAATTTGATGTTCTTTTACGACACAAGATAGAGATCTTTATTCTTATACAAAAATGGTTTATAAATTAATAAATATGCTACATTTGCGCCAATGAAAGAGAAGAGGGCCAAAATAAGCATTGCAAACCGCAGAGCCGGGTTTGATTACGAGTTTTTAGAGAACTACACTGCGGGAATTGTCCTATACGGAACGGAGATAAAGTCTATTCGTGCAGGAAAGGCTTCTTTAGTGGATACCTACTGCATTTTCATCAATGGAGAGCTGTATGTCAAGAATATGCACATTGCAGAGTATTTCTGGGCCAGCTATAACCGCAAAGACCCTAAGCGCGATCGCAAACTTTTGCTTAACAGAAAAGAACTGAATAAGTTGCAAAGATCTATAAAAGAGAAGGGTCTGACAATCGTTCCCACAAGGCTTTTTATCAGCGACAATGGCTATGCTAAACTGAATATCGCCTTGGCAAAAGGAAAGAAAGAATACGATAAACGAGAATCTATCAAAGAAAAAGACCGCCGCAGAGCCGAGCAACGCGGAGACGACTATTAAACGACCCTTTTCGATAAGTCAACTGATTAAAGAGATGCTTGCATATCTTTGACATGAGGCGGTTGGCTTATGTGGATATATTTGGCTGTGAGCATTGCGCTTTTACTCTTGGCTCGCACCCTGAAATTGTGGTACAGGAAATAAGAACAGATTAGCCGGAGCGGTAGAGCGCAATAGTAACATACAATCTAAGAATTAGATGTTGCCGATGCATATATCGCATAAACGATGATAGGGGTATAGTACGGTAAGGGAAAGGTCCTTGCGCCAGTTCAACTATTTTTTAGAAAATTGACAGCATAGTTGCATTTTGAACTAGAATCTGCCCCTGACAAAGGTTATGGGCTTGTTTTTTGAAAATAATTTTTACCTTTGCAGCGCGGAAATGTATCCCACAATAAAAGCGAGCTCCCTTTTTAAATAATTGAATCTGAATGATAAACCTTGAGAATATGTCTGTTGCTCGTTGCAACTCTCTCAACACGTTGGTGTTGAGCAAATTCTCTATGGGGGGGGGGTGTAATTATTTAAAAACCAGCAATTTACAAAGCTATCTCCTTGCGTTTTCGGGTTTTCTTTGCAGAATTATATATTCTATTTCTGCTGATTTTATCAGGTTCATTTGTAGCTTTCCTGCTCTTGTTTTTGCTTTCTTTTGCAGCACATTCCTGAGTTTTTTCTCATCCGTCAGTCAAAATTTTATCAGTTATCTCTCCAAACTGTATTGCCGTTTTACGCCGCAGTGTTGGAGAGAATTACCATACTCTGGCCTTTTTATAGGCCGTGTGTTTCATGTTGTTTTTCAGAGGGCTTTTGCATTGGCCTTCTGGCGGTACGCTGTGCCCGGCCGTGGGCTTTTTGCATCAAAGCAGTTATTGCGAAATGCAGAAAGCTTGCGGCTGTGCTGCGTGCTTGCAGCTATATACAAAGTAGTTAAAGATAACAGTTGTAAGATATGAGGTATAAGATATAAGGTGTAGGGTACAAGGTATAGGGTATAAAGTACAAGATATAAGATAGTTAAAAGCATAAATATTAACAAGTTAAAAATTAGTTTTATATGAACGGTCAACAAACAAATTTTTTCAGCAAGCAAGTATTGCCCATGATGGCGTTGCTTGCCTTATGTGCGTTTGCTGTGCTTACGGGTTGTGCTCGTGAAGACGAGCCTGAGGGCAAGTATGGTCGTCATGGTGCTGTGTCTTTTGAGGCCTCGTCTTATAAATCATCCGTTGGCACCAAGTCTGTATCGGATGCTGATTCTGCCAATTC